>NZ_LGCW01000324.1:0-35892 GCF_001279365.1 Streptomyces sp. NRRL F-5755
TTGCGTCCATACACTTCGGCCGCTCCAGGCGCCGAGGAGATGGCCCCCTGCGCACCCCCGCCCCACAGACCAGGCAATGCGTATCCGCGCGAAGCGCGGACCGACCCACCCCCAGACGCGCCGCGAACAAATTGGCACTCCGCTTGACCGAGTGCTAACCGCGTCATAGTCTCGGCCCTGGCACTCTCCACCGGGGAGTGCCAAACACAGCGACGGGCAGGTCCGGCACCCGCGACGACGGATCCACCTGGTCGCCACCTCAGACAGTTAACCCCGTGAGATCTCCGAAGGGGGAGGTCGGATCGTGACGACCGCCAGCTCCAAGGTTGCCATCAAGCCGCTTGAGGACCGCATCGTGGTCCAGCCGCTCGACGCCGAGCAGACCACGGCTTCGGGCCTGGTCATTCCCGACACCGCGAAGGAGAAGCCCCAGGAGGGCGCCGTCCTCGCCGTGGGTCCGGGCCGCTTCGAGAACGGCGAGCGGCTGCCGCTCGACGTCCAGGTGGGTGACGTCGTTCTCTACAGCAAGTACGGCGGCACCGAGGTGAAGTACAACGGCGACGAGTACCTCGTCCTCTCGGCTCGCGACGTGCTCGCGATCATCGAGAAGTAATTCACCGAAGATTGCCCTGTTCTGCGCCCCTGGTTCCCGCGTCTAAACAACCGGTCGCCCGGGGCGCAGTTCGTTGGAGAGAACGACTAAGGACACGTAACTCATGGCGAAGATCCTGAAGTTCGACGAGGACGCCCGTCGCGCCCTTGAGCGCGGCGTCAACAAGCTTGCCGACACCGTGAAGGTGACGATCGGCCCCAAGGGCCGCAACGTCGTCATCGACAAGAAGTTCGGCGCCCCGACCATCACCAACGACGGTGTGACCATCGCCCGTGAGGTCGAGGTCGAGGACCCGTACGAGAACCTCGGCGCGCAGCTGGTGAAGGAGGTGGCGACCAAGACCAACGACATCGCCGGTGACGGCACCACCACCGCCACCGTGCTGGCCCAGGCGCTGGTCCGCGAGGGTCTGCGCAACGTCGCCGCCGGTGCTTCCCCGGCCGCCCTGAAGAAGGGCATCGACGCCGCGGTCAAGGCCGTGTCCGACGACCTGCTCGCGACCGCCCGTCCGATCGACGAGAAGTCCGACATCGCCGCCGTGGCCGGCCTGTCCGCGCAGGACAAGCAGGTCGGCGAGCTGATCGCCGAGGCGATGGACAAGGTCGGCAAGGACGGTGTGATCACCGTCGAGGAGTCCAACACCTTCGGTCTGGAGCTGGACTTCACCGAGGGCATGGCCTTCGACAAGGGCTACCTGTCGCCGTACATGGTCACCGACCAGGAGCGCATGGAAGCCGTCCTGGAGGACCCGTACATCCTCATCCACCAGGGCAAGATCTCCTCGATCCAGGACCTGCTGCCGCTGCTGGAGAAGGTCATCCAGGCCGGCTCCTCGAAGCCGCTGCTGATCATCGCCGAGGACGTCGAGGGCGAGGCCCTGTCGACGCTGGTCGTCAACAAGATCCGCGGCACCTTCAACGCGGTGGCCGTCAAGGCCCCCGGCTTCGGTGACCGCCGCAAGGCGATGCTCGGCGACATGGCCGCCCTGACCGGCGCGACCGTCATCGCCGAGGAGGTCGGCCTCAAGCTCGACCAGGCCGGTCTGGACGTGCTGGGCACCGCCCGCCGCGTGACCGTGACCAAGGACGACACCACCATCGTCGACGGTGGCGGCAAGGCCGAGGACGTCGAGGGCCGCGTCAACCAGATCAAGGGCGAGATCGAGACCACGGACTCCGACTGGGACCGCGAGAAGCTCCAGGAGCGTCTGGCGAAGCTGGCCGGCGGTGTCTGCGTGATCCGCGTGGGTGCGGCCACCGAGGTCGAGCTCAAGGAGAAGAAGCACCGTCTGGAGGACGCCATCTCCGCGACCCGCGCCGCGGTCGAGGAGGGCATCGTCTCCGGTGGCGGCTCCGCGCTGGTGCACGCCGTCAAGGTGCTGGAGGGCAACCTCGGCAAGGAGGGCGACGAGGCCACCGGTGTCGCCGTCGTTCGCCGCGCCGCCGTCGAGCCGCTGCGCTGGATCGCCGAGAACGCCGGTCTTGAGGGCTACGTCATCACCTCGAAGGTGGCGGAGCTGGAGAAGAACCAGGGCTTCAACGCCGCCACCGGCGAGTACGGCGACCTGGTGAAGGCCGGCGTCATCGACCCGGTCAAGGTCACCCGCTCGGCGCTGGAGAACGCCGCGTCGATCGCCTCCCTGCTGCTCACGACCGAGACCCTGGTCGTCGAGAAGAAGGAAGAGGAGGAGGCCGAGGCCGGTCACGGTCACGGCCACGCCCACTGAGGCACCTCAGCCCGTACGAGGTCCGGTCCCCTTTCGAGGGGGCCGGGCCTCGTCCCGTTGACGGCGGGTGTCGGGGGCCCCGGTGTCTTCAGGCCGAGCGGTCGAGCTCTTCCGGAAGTACGGGGTCGGCGAACGGCAGCCCCTTCGTGTAGCGCTCGATCTCGTCCAGCGCCTGGTCGGCCATGCGGTGCAGTTCGCCGCCGAGGGAGCCGGCGATGTGCGGGGTGAGCAGGACGTTGGGCAGGTCGTAGAGGGGGGAGCCCGGGGGCGGGACCGGGGGGTCGGTCACGTCCAGGACGGCGTTGAGGCGGCCGGACACGAGGTGGGGGAGCAGGGCCGACTCGTCCACCAGCGCACCGCGGGCGGTGTTGATCAGGGTGGCGCCGTCGGGCATCAGGGCCAACTGCCGTGCGCCGATCAGGTGGTGGGTGGCGGGAAGTTCGGGCGCGTGCACGGTGACCGCGTCGGAGGCGGCGCAGAGGTCGTCGAGGGGGGCGAGGGTGACGCCGAGGCGGGCGGCCTCGGCCTCGTCCACGTACGGGTCGTGGAGGAGGACCGCCAGGTCGAAGGGGCGCAGCAGCTCGATGACGCGGCGGCCGATGCGGGAGGCGCCGATGACGCCCACTGTGCGGTGGTGGTTGCCGGCGCCGTCCAGGTCGGGGTGCCAGTTGTGGGGCGCGCGCAGCGCGCGGTAGCGGTGCGCGGTGTGCAGGACGCGCTTGTTGGCGAAGAGGATCGCCGCGAGGGTGTATTCGGCGACGGGGCGGGCGTTGGCCTCCGCTGCCGAGGCGACGGTGATGCCCCGTTCCCAACAGGCTTTTCCTACATACGGTTTGACCGAGCCGCCGGCGTGGACGACGGCGCGCAGGTGCGGGGCCCGTTCCAGGACGGCGGCGGTCAGCCGGGACGCGCCCCACGAGATCAGGAGGACCTCGGCGTCGGCCAGCGCGGCGGACACGGCCGGGGTCGGCGTGGCCAGGTCGTGGGCGACCAGGCCGGGGTCGGTGCGGGTCAGGGCCGCGAGCCGGGCGCGGTGGTGGTCCGTGAGCAGGCGTCCGGCGAGGCCCGGCTCCATCGCGAGCAGCAGGGTGGGACGGGAAAGTGGCTGGTCAGGGCGATTGTCAGTGGTGTGGTGCATGGTGGAAGCGTGCTCCTGGTCCGGGGGCGTCACTGGACGCTCCCGGCGGCGAGTCCGGCCTTCCAGTGCCGCTGGAGGGTCACGAAGGCGATGATCAGGGGGATGACGGCGAGGAGGGAGCCGGTGACGACGAGGGGGTAGAAGGACGGCTCGCCGTGTGCGTTGCCGTGCCAGGCGTACAGCCCGAGGCTCACGGGGAAGAGCCGCTGGTCGGAGAGCATCACGAGGGGGAGGAAGAAGTTGTTCCAGATCGCGGTGAACTGGAAGAGGAAGACGGTCACCAGGCCCGGCGCGACCATACGCAGGCCGATGGACCAGAAGACGCGCAGCTCGCCCGCGCCGTCGATACGGGCCGCCTCCAGCGCCTCGTCGGGGATGTAGCCCGCGCTGAAGACCCGCGCCAGATAGACGCCGAACGGGTTGACGAGCACGGGCACCAGCACCGACCAGTAGGTGTTGACCACGCCGGTCCTGCTGGCCAGCAGGTAGAGGGGGAGGGCCAGCGCCGTGGTGGGGACGAGCACACCGAGCAGGACGGCGCCGAACAGCTTCTCCTTTCCGGGGAATCGGTACTTGTCGAAGGCATAGCCGGCGGCCACGCAGATCAGCGCGCACAGCGCGGCGCCGGCGCCCGCGTAGAGAAGGCTGTTGGCGTACCACCGGAAGTAGATGCCGTCGCCCTCCGTGGCGAGGCGGGAGAGATTGCCGGCCAGGTCGAAGCCCTCGAAGGACAGGGCGTCACCGGCCAGCAGGCCGCCCGCGTCCTTGGTGGCGGCGGTGACCAGCCAGACGAGGGGGAAGAGCGTGTAGAGGACGGCGAGGGCGAGGGCCGTGTTGACGGCGGCGGGGGAGAGCCAGCGGCCGCGGGGGCGGTGGGCTGCGGTGCGTACGGCCGGGGTGCGGGACGGGCGTACGGGCGCGGGGGCCGCCGCGGGGGCCGCCTGGCCGGTGACCGCGGTGCGGGGCGGGAGCGCCATCAGGGCCTGCCCTTCGGGTGGGCGAGCGGGGGACGGGGGCCGCGCGCGGAGCGGGCGGAGAGGCGGGGGACGCAGAAGGACAGCAGCGCGGCGGCGAGGGCGAGCAGGACGGACGAGGCGGCCGCCAGGCCGTAGTCGTTGCGGGCGAAGGCGGCGGTGTAGGCGTACATGTTCGGCGTCCAGGAGGAGGTGACGGCGGAGCCGGAGCCCTGGTTGAGGATCAGCGGCTCGGTGAAGAGCTGGAGCGAGCCGATGACGGTGAAGAGGGCGACCATGACGAGCGAGGAGCGGATGAGGGGGAGCTTGACGGCGGTCGCGACGCGCCAGGCGCCCGCGCCGTCCACGGTCGCCGCCTCGATCACCGAGCGGTCGATGGCCTGGAGGGCGGCGTAGAAGATGACCATGTTGTAGCCGAGCCACTCCCACAGCGCGATGTTGACGACGGAGGGCAGCGCGCCGGAGGGGGACAGGAAGTCGAAGCCGAGGCCGCCGGACTCCATCGCGGCCACGACCGGGCTGAGTCTGGGCGTGTAGAGGTAGACCCAGATCAGGGCGGCGATGATGCCGGGCACGGCGTGCGGCAGGAACAGGGCGAGCTGGAAGAAGCGCCGGGCGCGGGCGAGGGCGGAGTCGAGCAGCAGGGCGAGCGTCAGCGCGCCGGCCAGCAGAAGGGGGAGGTAGAGGGCGCAGTAGCCGAGGAGGACGAGGAAGCCGTCGCGGAAGGCGTGGTCGCCGAGCGCCGCCGCGTAGTTGCCGAGTCCGCTGAAGACCGTGTGGGTACCGCCGAAGCCGAGGCCGGACTGCTGCTCGGTGAAGAGGCTGAGCCAGACCGCGTAACCGATCGGGACGACCATGACCACGGTGAACAGGGCGAAGAAGGGGGTGAGCAGGACGGCCGCGGCGCGCGCTTTGGCGCTCACCGGCCCATGACCTTCAGGCCGCGCTTCCTCAGCTCGCGCACCGTCGCGTCGCTGCCGGCGCGTACGGCGTCGGCCAGCGAGCCCGCGCCGCCCGCCGCCCTGCCGAACTCGTCCTTCAGCGTGGTGTTGGTGGTGCTGGTGGCCGGGCCCCAGCCCCAGTTCTCGTTGACCGAGGCGGCGGCCGCGTCGAAGAGGGCGTAGACGTCCTGGCCGCCGTAGTAGCGGGTGTCGAAGGCCCGCTTGGCGACCGGGCGCAGGGCCGTGGCGGCCGGGTAGGCGCTGGACTCGCCGGAGGCGACCCGGGCCCGGACGGCCTCGGGCGCGGTGGACATCCAGGCCGCGAAGCGCACCGCGGCCTCGGTATGCCGGCTGCCCTTGGTCACGGCCGTCGTCGAGCCGCCGAGCATGCCGCTGGCGGGCCTGCCGTCCCAGGTCGGCACGGGCGCCGCGGCCCATGCGCCGCTCTGGTCCGGCAGCGTGCCCTTCAGGACGCCCGCGCCCCAGGAGGCGCCGAGGTAGCCGACGGTGCCGCCGCCGCGAAGCGAGTTGGTCCACCCGGGGCTGAAGGAGACATGGGTGTGGACGAGGCCGTCCTTGAGGAGGCCCTGCCAGTAGGCGGTGACCTTCCTGGTCGCCGGGCCGGTGGTGTCGAGCTTCCAGGAGTCGCCCTGGGTGGCGAACCAGCGGGCGCCCGCCTGCCAGGCCATCGCCTCGAAGGTGGTCGGATCGTCCGGGAAGAACGTCCCGATGCGGGCCTTCGGGTCGGCCTTCCTGGCGGCGGCCGCCGCGGTGCGGAAGTCGTCCCACGTACGCGGCACTTCGATCTTGTGCCGGGTGAAGAAGTCCTTGCGGTAGTAGTAGATCTGTGGCGCGGCGTCGAAGGGAACGGCCCAGTTCCGGCCGCCGAGGGTGGTCAGCCGGACGGCCTGCGGCAGCAGCTTCTTCTTCAGCCCGGGTGTCACATACGGGGTGATGTCCTTGATGGCGCCCTGGCTGACGAACTCCGGGAGCGTCGGGTATTCGACGCTGACGAGGTCGGGCGCGTTGCCCGCCCTGACCGCGTTCGAGATCTTGGCGTAGCCGCCCGCGGTGCCCGAGGGGATCTCCTCGAACCGTACCTTCGTGTCCCGGTGCGCGGCGTTGAACGCGTCCACGGCCTGCCTGGTGCCCTTGGTCCAGCCCCAGTACGTAAGGGTCACGGGGCCTTCGCTCCCGGCGGCACCGCCGCCGCAGGCCGGCAGCAGGGTCAGGGCGGTGAGGCCGCCGGCCAGCGCGAGAGTGGTCCGTCTTCTGCTCCAACTGGTGCTCATGGCGCGGCTCCTGAGCGGGTGAAGGGGCGCGGCGCGAGGGGGATGGCCGCGATCCGCGATCCTTGGGCCGGGTCTGAGCGAAGTCAAGAGCGAAAGATTGATTGATCGAAAAAAGAACAGGATGGGGGAGGCGGGTGCGGCGTACGGGGGTCAGGCCCCGCCCTCACCGGCGCCGCACGATGCCCGTACCCGCAGCGCGGGGAGCAGTGCGAGATGCCGCCGCGGCGCGGGCTCCCCGGCGGCGCCCCCGCCCTCGGTCCTGTGGGCGCCCCCGCCCTCGGCTCCATGAGCACCGCCCTCACCGCCCTCACCCTCCTCCCGCAACCGCTCCACCAGCAGCCGCGCCGCCTGCCGCCCCACCTCGCGCTTGGGCGGGGCCACCGCCGTCAGCGGTGTGTCCGCCAGGGCCGCCACCTCGTCGTCGTACGCGACCAGCGCCAGGTCGTCCGGCACCCGTACGCCCAGTTCGGCCAGCCGCTGCACCATCTGGATCGCGTCCACGTCGTTGTGCACCAGCGCCGCCGTGGCCTCCCCCGAGGCCACCGCCGCGTGCAGTTCCTGTACGGCCCGCTCGAATCCCTTCGGGTCCGTTTCGGCCGGTACGGAGCCGATCACCGGCCGCGGCCCCGGCACGTCGAGGGCGCGCAGCGCCGCCGCGTACCCCTCGCGCACCGCGAGCGCCGTCGGGCTGTCGGCGCGGGCCACCAGCAGCGGCGCCCCGTGCCCCTGCCCCATCAGGTGACGCAGCGCCAGCAGCACGCCGTGGCCGTGGTCCGAACACACCCGGTCCAGCCCGGCCAGCGGCCCGCCCGGCGGCACGTTCCGCTCCAACAGGACGACGGGCACCGGGAGTTCGGCCACCCAGCTGCCGTGCTCGACCGGGTCCCCGGGCCCCCGCCAGCCCGGCGCCACGAGCAGCCCCTCCGCCCCGGCCGCGAGCAGCCCCTCGGCGCGCGCCGGGTCCTCCTCGGGGCGGTAGTCCGAGATCCGCAGCACGAGCCGCGCCCCGGCGCGCGCCGCGGCCTCGTGGGCGCCCCGGATCACATCGGCGAAGTAGTACGTGGCCGAGGGCGCCAGCAGACCCAGCACGCGCCCCTCGCCAACGGGCGCGCGCCCCCGGGCGCCCCGCTCCCGGGGCCAGGACACCGCCCCGTGCACCCGGTCCAGCAGCCCCTTCCCGGCCAGCGCCTCGACATCGCGCCGTACGGTGACGGGCGAGACGCCGAGCTGGTCGGCCAGGTCGGTGACGCGGGCCGAGCCGCGTTGCCGTACCAGGGCCAGCAGACGGTCATGACGTTGCACAGCACGCTCGCGCACGGCGGCAGCCCCCTCGCGGTGTGGTGGACCGGTGACGGCCGGCCCCCGGACCCGTCTTCTCCGCACCCGGACACGCATCTGTACACGTACCTGGCCATGCACCGGGACGCGCACCCGACGCACATCCGGAACACGCCCGGACGCCCCTCCGGTCCGGATGAAGACGCACCCTAGTCCAGCGTGATCGAACGGCACAGGAACCGGTCATCCGATCGGATTCCCTTGACCTTCGATCGCCGCGAGCCGAGGATTTCCAGGGTCGTCGACCGCGAGGAAAGCGCCCATGACCGTGCCGTCCTTACCGCACCCCACCGGCCGCGAGGCCATGCCCCTGCCGCCCGAGGACCGCGAGCTCAGCCCGTACACCGGCTGGACCCGCGCCCACTGGGAAACCACGGCGGACCACCTCCTCCAGGCGGTGGCCCCCCACGCCTCGCCCCGCAACGGGCTCATCAACCTCCCCGGCGTCCGCCCGAGTTGGTCCGGGCCGCGCTCCGACGGCCTCGAAGGCTACGCCCGTACGTTCCTGGCGGCGGCCTTCCGGGTGGCCGGCAGCCGCGGCGAGGACCCGCACGGCCTGCTGGGCCGGTACGCCGAAGGGCTCGCCGCGGGCACCGAGCACCCGGTCGACGAGCCGGGCCTCGGCGACGCGCACCCCGACGCCTGGCCGCTGATCCCCGGCACCCGCCAGGCCATCGTCGAATCCGCCTCCATCGCCCTGGGCCTGCGCCTGACCCGCCCCTGGCTGTGGGATACCCTGGACGAGGGGGTGCGCACCCGCGCCGTCGACTGGCTGCTGCCCGCCCTCGACCCGCCGCCCATCGACAACAACTGGTGGCTCTTCGGCCTGACCGTCGGCGGCTTCCTGCTGGACGCGGGCGTCGAGACGGAGCGCGCGCAGGCGTCCGTCGACCGCGCGCTGGAGCGCATCGAAGGGTGGTACCGCGGCGAGGGGTGGTACAGCGACGGCCCGAACCAGTCCTTCGACCACTACAACGGCTGGGCACTGCACTTCTATCCCATCCTGCACGCCCACCTTTCCGGTGACCGCGCCCTGCTCGGCACGTACGGCGAGCGGCTGAGCGCCCACCTCGACGGCTACCGCCGCATGTTCGACGCCAACGGCGCCCCGATGCCGTTCGGCCGCTCGCTCACCTACCGCTTCGCCACCCTCGCCGCCCCCTGGCTCGGCGCGCTCACCGGCCACACCCCGCTCGGCCCCGGCGCCACCCGCCGGCTGACCTCCGGCACCCTGCGGCACTTCCTCGACCGGGGCGCCGTGACGGCCGAGGGGCTGCTGCCGCTCGGCTGGTACGGCCCGTACGCGCCCATGCTCCAGGGCTACTCGGGGCCCGCCTCCCCGTACTGGGCGTCCAAGGGCCTGGCCGGTCTGCTGCTGCCGGCCGGCCACCCGGTGTGGACGGAGACCGAGGAGCCGCTGCCCGCCGAGACCGCGGACGCCGTCACCACGTTGCGCGCGCCGGGTCTGCTCGTGCAGTCCACCGTGGCGGACGGGTTGGTCAGGCTGCACAACCACGGCAGCGCCTCGGTCTTCGGCCCGGCCGACCCGAACTACGCGCGGTTCGCCTACTCGACGCGTACGGGCCCTTCGGCCGCCGAGGACGCCCCGGCCGTCATGGACACCGCCGCGAACCCCGGCTCGGACACCACCGCGAACCCGACCCCGGACAACCACTTCGCCCTGCTCGTGGACGACGTGCCCACCGGCCGCGGCACCGTGCGCGCGCTCGGCGCGGGTCCCGGCTGGGCGGCCTCCGCGCACGTCCCGTGCCGCGCGGACGGTACCGACATCGCCGGTGTACGGGTCGTGTCCGCGACCCTGGCGCACGGTCGTGCCGAGGTGCGCGCCCACCTGGTCACCGGGGCCGCGCCCGGCACCCCCGTACGCCAGACCGGCTGGGCCGTCACGGAGGACGGGCCGACCGCCCAGCTCCACCCCGTACAGGGCTTCGACGCGGACGCGCGGACCGTACGGACGGGCAGTACGCCCTTCGGGGAGCACACCCGCACCGCCTGCCTCGACGGCACGGTGCCCGACGCTCCCGACGGCGCCCTGTTCGTCTCGCTCGCCTCGCTCACCGCCGAGGCGGCGCCGGGACCCGTGCACAAGCTGGCCGAGGTACGTGTCAGCGACCGCCACACCCTCCACGTGACCTGGGAGGACGGCTCCGTCAGCACCCTGTCGCTCGACTCGCTCGACGGGTGACGGGCCATCAGGTAGCGCACGGGCCGCGGGCACCTCGCCCGCGGCCCGTACCGCAACGTTTCACCGCTCCCCGCCTCACTGCGGGCCGTACTTGCGCCCCGTCTTCGACGTGATCCCGCCGAGGAGGTTGCGCGGCGCCAGCTTCGCCACGCCCATCAGTGCCTTGTAGCGCGGATCCGGGACGGACAGCGACTTGCCGCGCGCCAGGTCCTTCATCGCCGCGTCCACCAGCTTGTCGGCGTCCAGCCACATCCAGTCGGGGATGTTGTCCGTCCCCATCCCGGCCCGCTCGTGGAACTCGGTCCGTACGAAACCGGGACACAGCGCCATCAGCCGCACGTTGCTGCCCGCCAGGTCGCGCGCCGCGCCCTGGGTGAACTGCACGACCCACGCCTTGCTCGCGCCGTACGTGCCGCGCGGCACGAACGCCGCCACCGAGGCCACGTTGACGACCCCGCCGCGGCGCCGCTCGCGCATCCCCTTGACCGCCTCCGAGGTCAGCCGCAGCACCGCCTCGCAGTGCACCTTGAGCATCCTGAGCTCGTCGGCCATCGGCACCTCCAGGAATTCACCCTTGTTGCCGAAGCCCGCGTTGTTGACCAGCAGGTCCACCGGGTGGGTGCGGTCGCCGAGCCGCTTCTCGACCGTGCCGATGCCGTCGTCCGTCGCCAGGTCGGCGACCAGGACGGACACCTCGACACCGTGCCGGTCGTGCAGTTCGGTGGCCTGCTCGCGCAGCCGCTTCTCGTTGCGTGCCACCAGCACCAGGTTGTGGCCGTCGCCCGCCAGGCGGCGGGCGAACGCGGCGCCGATGCCCGCCGTCGCTCCCGTAATCAGTGCAGTCGTCATACGGGCACGCTATCCGGATCCGCACACGTCACACGCCCCGGCCGGTACGCCCCCGAGGGCCGGCCGCGCCCCGTTCACCCGGTTCAAGCCTCTTGCGTGCGGATGTACTTGAGCGCCCCTTCGCGCAGCTCGGGGTGGAGCGCCCCGCCCGCCTCCAGGACACGCGGCAGCAGCGCGCGTTCGGTGGTCACGGCGCGGAAGGCGAGCGCGATCGTCACATCGTGGTCCGGGCGGTGCTCGACGGTGATCGGGTCCCCGCGGCGGATCTCGCCCGGCTCGACGACGCGCAGGTACGCACCGGGGACACCGGCCTGCGTGAAGCGCTTGATCCAGCCCGGCTCGCCCAGCTTCCCCTGGAAGGTCATGCAGGGGATGCGCGCGGAGGTCACCTCCAGCAGCAGGCGGGGGCCGACGCGCCAGCGTTCGCCGATCAGGGCGTGGGTGACGTCCAGCCCCCGGGTGGTGAGGTTCTCCCCGAACATCCCGGCGGGCAGTTCGCGGCCCAGCTCCCGTTCCCAGGCGTCCAGGTCCTCGCGGGCGTAGGCGTACACCGCCTGGTCATTGCCGCCGTGGTGCTTGCGGCTGACCACGTCGTCGCCGGCCAGACCGCTCCCGGCGACGCCCTTGGGGCCCGGCGCGGCCACCGCCACCGGTCCTTCGACGGGCTCCTTGAAGATGCCCGTACGGTCTTCGGCGCCGCGGTAGTCGATGGCGCGCGAGCGCCCCGTGTTCACAGACAGAAGCTCCATGGCGACACGCTAGGGGCCAACGGGTCAAAGTCGCGAACGATTATTTCCCGCACGCTCCAAGCCTCGCTTATGCTCGAAGAATGATCGAGGCCCGTCATCTGCGCGTGCTGCGCGCCGTCGCCCGGACCGGCTCCTTCTCCGCCGCGGCGCGGGAGCTGGGCTGCACCCAGCCCGCCGTCAGCCAGCAGATGAAGGCGCTGGAGCAGTCCGCCGGCACGCCGCTGCTGATCCGTACGGGCCGCGAGATGCGGCTGACGCAGGCGGGCGAGGCGCTGGTGCGGCACGCCACCGGCATCCTGGCCGGGCTGACCGCCGCGGAGGAGGAGGTCGCGGCCATCGCGGGCCTGCGGGCCGGGCGGGTACGGCTGGTCTCCTTCCCCTCCGGCAGCTCGACGCTGGTGCCCACCGCGCTGGCCGCCATGCGCGCCGCCCACCCCGGCACCCGCGTCTCCCTGGTCGAGGCCGAGCCGCCGCGCTCCATCGAGATGCTGCGCAACGGCGACTGCGAGATCGCGCTCGCCTTCCGTTACCCGGACGTGCGCGGCGCGGACCCCGCGGCCGACGCGGAGTGGGACGACCTGGTCGTCCGCCCCGTCCTGGTCGACCGGCTGGTGGGCCTGGTCCCGGAGACCCACCCGCTGGCCGGGGCCGGTACGGCGTGCTTCACCGACCTGGCCGGCGATCCGTGGATCGCGGGCTGCCCGCGCTGCCGCCGGCATCTGGTGGAGGTCTGCGAGGGTGCCGGGTTCACGCCGCGCATCGACTTCGCGACGGACGACTACCCGGCGGTGATCGGCCTGGTGGGCGCGGGGCTGGGGGTCGCGGTGCTGCCGGAGCTGGCGCTGGAGTCGGTACGGGCCAAGGGGGTGCGTACGGTCGCGATGGAGCCGTGCGTGCAGCGCGAGGTCGTGGCGCTCACCTTGCCGGATCTGGCGCAGGTACCGGCGGTCGAGGCGATGCTCGGCCGGCTCGCGGGGGCGGTGCGCCGCTAGGCGGCGGGGCCGGGGCCGGGGACTGGGGCCGCGCCCTTTCGGTCAGGTGCTCCGGATCGCCGCGCCCTCGTTGCGCCGTCCGGGTGAAATATTCGAGGAAACGTTTCTTCAGGGGTGGCCGGTGCTCCGGTGCCCGACCGCGGCCGTCGCCGGCACCAGCCGGTGCCGCGCCCGGCCCATCAGCTCCTCGCGCTCGTCCTCGGTCAGCCCGCCCCAGACCCCGTACGGCTCGCGGACCGCGAGGGCGTGGGCCGCACATTGGGCGCGTACCGGGCAGCGCATGCACACCTCTTTCGCCGAGGTCTCGCGCGCGCTGCGGGCGGCGCCGCGTTCGCCCTCGGGATGGAAGAAGAGCGAACTGTCCACGCCACGGCACGCGGCGAGCAGCTGCCAGTCCCACAGGTCTGCGTTCGGGCCCGGAAGGCGGGAGAAATCTGCCATTGCTAGTCCCCTCGAAGCGGTACCGGTTCGGGCTCGGTGCTCACGACCGTACATCTACTGTCTAAGTAGATGTAAATATGACTCATTGCGAATCTAGCCACAGACACCGTGAAAACGGAAGAAAAGCCACCAAATAGGGCACAACGGCGAGAAGTGGGGCGCCGGACGGCCTTCGGTCTTCTGCGTGTCCGGGCCCTCACGTAGAGTGTCGAAGGCGGCTGGCCAACCCGTAACTCTTTCGAGTGACCATCGTTGAGAGGGCGGAAGCGGTTGATGGAGGTAGTCCTCGGGCAGGTGTCCGACGCCGTCGATCGCTGAGGTGACGATACGTACCAGCCTGGAGGCTCAAGGTGACGCGCATCAGCTGCGGAGGGCGGTCATGACATCCGTCCTCGTCTGTGACGACTCCCCGCTTGCCCGAGAGGCGCTCCGCCGCGCGGTCGCGACCGTGCCCGGTGTAGAGCGTGTGACGACGGCGGCCAACGGCGAGGAAGTCCTCCGCCGCTGGGGCGCCGATCGCTCCGATCTGATCTTGATGGATGTGCGGATGCCCGGACTGGGGGGTGTCGAGACGGTGCGCCGCCTGCTCTCCGCCGATCCGGGCGCCCGCATCATCATGCTCACGGTCGCCGAGGACCTCGACGGGGTCGCGCTCGCGGTCGCCGCCGGCGCCCGCGGCTATCTGCACAAGGACGCCTCGCGCGCCGAGCTGCGCGCGACGGTCACCCAGGCGCTGGCCGATCCCACCTGGCGGCTCGCCCCGCGCCGGCTGCGGTCCGCCGAGATGGGGGCGGCGCCGACGCTGACCGCGCGCGAGATCCAGGTGCTGGAGGGCATGAGTCACGGCCGCTCCAACGCGGAGATCGGACGTGAGCTGTTCCTCTCCGAGGACACGGTCAAGACCCATGCCCGGCGGCTGTTCAAGAAGCTCGGCGCCTCCGACCGGGCCCACGCGGTCGCGCTCGGATTCCGCTGGGGCCTGGTCCGCTAGGACGGCCGTGACGTGCAGCGATGCGGGGGAATGAGGGTCCCCGCCCGCCCTGTGGCGGGCGGGGCGGCAGCCGGCCTCGCGGGCGCCGGTCACCGAGCGGCATCCCGGTTCCGCGCGCGGTGCCGCATCCTTGAGGTATGGAGTTCCTCGGGGACGGGCCGATCCGGTGCGAGGGGAGGGCGCGGGAGATGACAGCTGGCGCACCTGCCGCTCATAACGCTTCGGTGCACAAGTACGGACCTGATGCCGCGGATCGCGCCGCGCCAAGGCACCATGGACCGATGCGCGATGACGGGATTCAGGAGATCGGCGATCTCGTCGCACGCGCCGTGGAAGGGGATCGCCGGGCCACCCACGACCTGCTGGCCCATGTGCATCCCCTCGCGCTGCGCTACTGCCGCACCCGGCTGTCCCGGCTGCCGGGTGACGCGCGCCACTTCGTCGAGGACCTGGCGCAGGAGGTCTGCGTCGCGGTGCTCTGCGCGCTGCCGCGCTACCGGGACACCGGAAAGCCGTTCGAGGCGTTCGTCTTCGCCATCGCCGCCCACAAGGTCGCCGACCTCCAGCGGGCCGCGATGCGCGGCCCGGGCAGCACGGCCGTGCCGTCCAACGAGATGCCCGAGCAGCCGGACGACTCGCTGGGCCCCGAGGAGCGGGCGCTGCTCAGCAGCGACGCCGAGTGGGCCAAGAAGCTGCTGGCCAACCTCCCGGAGAACCAGCGCGAGCTGGTGCTGCTGCGGGTCGCGGTCGGGCTGACGGCCGAGGAGACCGGGCAGATGCTGGGGATGTCGCCGGGCGCGGTGCGGGTCGCGCAGCACCGGGCGCTGAGCCGGCTGCGGGCGCTGGCCGAGCAGTAGGCGTACGGGCGCGGGCCGCCGTTTCACGGGCGGTGTTCGGCGGATGCCGGAGTCCGGGCGAGCGGTGGCCCGGGGGAACGTACAGTCGAGGAAACGTGCAGCCGTAGGAACGCACGTCCGCGCCGCCGCCGCTTCATAGGAACGCACAAGTGATGCGCTCCTCACCGGTGGTGGAATGGGACGCCTGTGGTGGCCGTTAGCATGGGTGTCCGCGCTGAGGCAAGACCATTTGGGAAGGTGTCATGACTGACAACGTCGACGGAATGCCCGCCAAATTCGCGATGCTCGGTCTGACATATGACGACGTGCTGCTGCTGCCCGGCGCCTCCGAGGTGCTGCCGAACGCGGTCGACACCTCGTCCCGGGTCTCGCGCAACGTCCGGGTGAACATCCCGCTGCTGTCCGCCGCCATGGACAAGGTCACCGAGGCGCGGATGGCCATCGCCATGGCCCGGCAGGGCGGCGCGGGCGTGCTGCACCGCAACCTGTCCATCGAGGACCAGGCCAACCAGGTCGACCTGGTCAAGCGCTCCGAGTCCGGCATGGTCACCGACCCGATCACGGTCCGCCCGGACGCCACCCTGGTCGAGGCGGACGCGCTGTGCGCGAAGTTCCGCATCAGCGGTGTGCCGGTGACGGACGGGGCGGGCAAGCTGCTGGGCATCGTCACCAACCGCGACATGGCCTTCGAGCTGGACCGCAGCCGCCAGGTGCGCGAGGTCATGACCCCGATGCCGCTGGTCACCGGCAAGGTCGGCATCTCCGGCGAGGACGCCATCGAGCTGCTGCGCCGCCACAAGATCGAGAAGCTGCCGCTGGTCGACGAGGCGGGTGTCCTCAAGGGCCTGATCACGGTCAAGGACTTCGTGAAGGCCGAGAAGTACCCGAACGCCGCCAAGGACTCCGAGGGCCGCCTGGTCGTCGGCGCCGCGGTGGGCGTCGGCGACGAGGCGTACGACCGCGCCCAGGCGCTCGTCGAGGCCGGTGCCGACTTCCTGGTCGTGGACAGCGCGCACGGCCACAGCCGCGGCATCCTCGACATGATCGCCAAGGTGAAGTCCAACATCCGCGTCGACGTGGTCGGCGGCAACGTCGCCACCCGCGACGGCGCCCAGGCGCTGATCGACGCCGGCGCGGACGGCATCAAGGTCGGCGTCGGCCCCGGCTCCATCTGCACCACCCGCGTCGTCGCCGGTGTGGGCGTCCCGCAGGTCACCGCGATCTACGAGGCCGCGCAGGCCGCGAACGCGGCGGGCGTGCCGCTGATCGGCGACGGCGGCCTGCAGTTCTCCGGCGACATTGCCAAGGCCATCGCGGCGGGCGCCGACACGGTCATGCTGGGCTCGCTGCTGGCCGGCTGCGAGGAGTCGCCGGGCGAGATGGTCTTCATCAACGGCAAGCAGTTCAAGTCGTACCGCGGCATGGGCTCGCTGGGCGCGATGCAGTCCCGCGGCCAGGGGCGTTCGTACTCCAAGGACCGCTACTTCCAGGACAACGTCCTGTCCGAGGACAAGCTCGTTCCCGAGGGCATCGAGGGCCAGGTCCCCTACCGCGGCCCGCTCGGCTCGGTGGCCCACCAGCTCGTCGGCGGCCTGCGCGCCTCCATGGGCTACGTCGGCTCCGCGAGCATCGAGGAGCTGAAGGACAAGGGCCGCTTCGTCCGCATCACCGCGGCGGGCCTGAAGGAGAGCCACCCGCACGACGTGCAGATGGTCACCGAGGCACCGAACTACGCGCGGCGGTGAGCCGGTAGGCTCGGGCGCCTGCCCGAGGGGGTCGGATGTTGTACTCGGTGAGTTACAGCGAGGGCGCGGCGCACGTCCGCGACAGCCTGCCCGAGGACCGCAGGGCCTTGCTGGAGCGGGGCCTGAGGAAGCTGGCGGACGACCCGCGGCCGAAGATCTCGGTTCCGATCTCGAAGGACGAGAACACCCGGTCGCTGGCGCTCACCAAGAGCATTGCGATCGAGTACGTCATCAGCGAGGGCCTGCTGATCGTCCTCGTGGTCCGTGCCGTGGACACCTCGCAGGTGCTCCTCGAAAACGCGGAGTGATCAAGCCCTGATACGTCCCCAGCGTCCCCGGTCGGGGATACTGGGGACGTAATCGTATGGAAGGGCCACACACGTGACTGAGATCGAGATCGGGCGCGGCAAGCGCGGCCGCCGGGCATACGCCTTCGACGACATCGCCGTCGTACCGAGTCGGCGCACCCGCGACCCGAAGGAGGTCTCGATCGCCTGGCAGATCGATGCCTACCGCTTCGAGCTGCCGTTCCTGGCGGCCCCGATGGACTCGGTCGTCTCGCCGCAGACCGCCATCCGCATCGGTGAGCTCGGCGGCCTGGGCGTGCTGAACCTGGAAGGGCTCTGGACGCGCTACGAGGACCCGGAGCCGCTGCTCGCGGAGATCGCGGAGCTGGACGGCGACGCGGCCACCAAGCGCCTCCAGGAGATCTACGCGGCGCCGATCAAGGAAGAGCTGATCGGGCAGCGCATCAAGGAGGTGCGCGACTCCGGTGTGGTCACCGCCGCCGCGCTCTCGCCGCAGCGCACCGCCGAGTTCTCCAAGGCCGTGGTGGACGCGGGCGTGGACATCTTCGTGATCCGCGGCACCACCGTCTCCGCCGAGCACGTCTCCTCGGCCGCCGAGCCGCTGAACCTGAAGCAGTTCATCTACGAGCTGGACGTCCCGGTGATCGTCGGCGGCTGCGCCACGTACACCGCGGCCCTGCACCTGATGCGCACCGGCGCGGCGGGCGTGCTGGTCGGCTTCGGCGGCGGCGCCGCGCACACCACCCGTAACGTGCTCGGCATCCAGGTGCCGATGGCGACCGCGGTGGCCGATGTGGCCGCCGCCCGCCGGGACTACATGGACGAGTCCGGCGGCCGCTACGTGCACGTGATCGCGGACGGCGGCGTGGGCTGGTCGGGCGACCTGCCCAAGGCCATCGCCTGCGGCGCGGACGCGGTGATGATGGGCTCGCCGCTGGCGCGCGCCACGGACGCGCCGGGCCGCGGCCACCACTGGGGCATGGAGGCCGTCCACCCGGATGTGCCGCGCGGCAAGCGGATGGACCTGGGCGCGGTCGGCACCACCGAGGAGATCCTGTGCGGTCCCTCGAACACGCCGGACGGTTCGATGAACTTCTTCGGCGCGCTGCGCCGGGCGATGGCGACCACCGGCTACTCCGAGCTGAAGGAGTTCCAGCGGGTCGAGGTGACGGTCGCGCCGTCGCAGCACGACAAGCGCTGAGGCATCCGTCCGCCGAGCATCCGCGGACGCCGAAGGGCCCGGACCGCACGGGGAGTGCGGTCCGGGCCCTTTCGTGTGGCGCGCCCGGTCAGCCGCCCAGCTTCTTGGTGACCTGGAAGCCGCCGGCCCCGGCCAGCAGGTAGAAGACGACGTCGATCGGGCCGAGGTACTCCTTCCATGCGGCGTGGATCAGGTCGAACTGTCCGGAGGCGGCCTCGAAGACCGAGAGGTGCAGGAGGTCGGCCGTGATCAGGGTGATGCCGAAGACCTGGCCGAGGTAGAGGCCGGCCAGGCCGAGCACCGCGCCGGCCACCGGCAGTGCCGCGCTGCGGCCGCCCACCTTGCCCAGTACGGCGCCGATGAGCGCGCCGACGGCGAGCGCCGCGTAGCCGATGGAGGCGCCGTTCACGGCCTTGAGCACCGCGCCGTACACACCGGCCGCGACCAGTGTGGTGACGACGCCGAGCGCGACGGCCAGTCCGGCGTTGCCGCGGCGCGCGGCCGGCGGGGCCATCGGTGCCGGGAAGCCGCCCGGTGCGGGAGCGCCGTACGGAGCCTGCGGCGGCTGGTGGGGCTGCTGCGGCTGCTGAGGCGCGTTCGGCCAGGGCTGGCTCATGTGTTTCCCCCGGGAGAGACCGTCGCGGTGCCCGTGCGGCACCGGGGACCGGTCGGCGTGATGGATGCGCACAGATGCGGTGCGCGGTCACAAATTAACAGACCGGCCTGACATGTCCACAAGAAATAAAGTCCCGGGCGGTCGGCCGGGGCCCGGAACCGCAGCTCAGAGCCGGTGCGCCGCGCCGGTCGGCGTCGCCCCCCGGGTGTCCAGCAGCAGCTGGGCCTTCACGGACAGGCCCTGGAGGTCGTACGTGCGGTGGTGCTGGAGGAGCAGCGTGAGGTCGGCCCCGGCGGCGGCCTCGTAGAGCGCGTCCGCGCGCGGGACCGGCCGGCCGAGGACCTGCCACTGGTGGACGTACGGGTCGTGGTAGGTGATGTGCGCGCCCAACTCCATGAGCCGGGAAGCGATTTCACGGGCCGGGGAGCCTTCCTCGTCGCCGATGTCCGGCTTGTAGGTGACGCCGAGCAGCAGGACGCGGGCGCCGCGCGCCGACTTGCCGTGCTCGTTGAGCAGGGTGGCGCAGCGCTGTACGACGTAGCGCGGCATCCGGGTGTTGACCTCCTGCGCCAGCTCGACCAGGCGCAGCGGGTAGCCCAGTGAACGCCCTTTGTAGGAGTAGTAGTTGGGGTCGATCGGCGCGGTGTGGCCGCCGACGCCGGGGCCGGGGCGGAACGCCTGGAAGCCGAACGGCTTGGTCTCGGCGCAGCGGATGACGTCCCACAGGTCCACGCCGATGTCGTGGCAGAGCACCGCCATCTCGTTCATGAGCGCGATGTTCAGGTGCCGGTAGTTGGTCTCCAGCAGCTTGGCCGTCTCCGCCTCGCGCGGCCCGCGGGCCCGTACGACCCGGTCGGTGAGCCGCCCGTAGAACGCCGCAGCGGCCTCCGTGCAGGCGGGGGTCAGGCCGCCGATGACCTTCGGGGTGCTGCCGTAGCGGTGGGCGCGGCTGCCGGGGTCGTGGCGGGCGGGGGAGTGGGCGAGGTGGAAGTCGCGTCCCGCGGTCAGGCCGGAGCCCTCTTCCAGGAGGGGGCGCAGGAATTCCTCGGTGGTGCCCGGGTAGACGGTGGATTCCAGGATCACCGTGGTGTGCGGGCGCAGGTGCGCGGCCAGTACGCGGGCGGCGTCGGCGACCGCGGACAGGTCGAGGGCGCCGTCCTCGCCGAGCGGGGTGGGGGCGCAGATGACAGCGGTACGGACCCGGCCGAGCGCGGCGGGATCGTCGGTGGTGCGGAATCCGGCCGCGAGCAGCCGGCGGATCTCGGGTGCGGTGAGGGGGCCGTGCGCGGCGGGTGGAGGCGCTGCCGTGGGCGCGGGCGCGTCGGGCACGGCCGGCGGGCCGGGGTCGTAGCCGATGGTGCGGACGCCGGCGGCGGTGGCGGCCTGGGCGAGGGGGAGACCGATATGGCCTAGTCCGATGACGGCGAGGTCTGCGGGCATGGCTGGCTGCCGTCCTTCCCGAGCGGTTCCGGATGGGGCGGTGAAGCATAAGAACATAAATAGACTAAGCGGACATTTGGCCCAGAATGGGGATTGCGGCGGCCGGGTGTTGCCCGGTCGCCGGAGGGTGGATACGGGCCGGTGGCGCGGCCAGAATCGACGGACGGGGAGTGTGACCCCGACCACAGCGGGAGGCAGCGGTGAGGACAGCGACACTCGGACCGGCCCAGCGTGCCGAAGCGCTCGCACGGATGGCGGAACGGGAGCTGGATGTTTTGGTGGTCGGCGGCGGGGTGGTCGGTGCCGGTACGGCACTGGACGCGGCGACCCGCGGGCTGGACACCGGACTGGTCGAGGCACGTGACTGGTCGTCGGGCACGTCGAGCCGGTCGAGCAAGCTCATCCACGGTGGGCTGCGCTACCTGGAGATGCTGGACTTCGCGCTCGTACGCGAAGCGCTGAAGGAACGCGGGCTGCTCCTGGAACGGCTCGCGCCGCACCTGGTCAAGCCGGTCCCGTTCCTCTACCCGCTCACCCACAAGGGCTGGGAGCGCTGGTACGCGGGCTCCGGCGTCGCGCTCTACGACGGCATGTCGGTCTCCTCGGGGCACGGCCGCGGCCTGCCCGTACACCGGCACCTCTCGCACAAGCGGGCCCTCAGAGTGGCGCCCTGCCTGAAGAAGGACGCCCTGGTGGGCGCGTTGCAGTACTACGACGCCCAGGTGGACGACGCCCGCTTCGTGATGAACCTCGTACGGACCGCCGCCCTGTACGGCGCGGAGGCCGCCAACCGGGCCCGGGTCGTCGGCTTCCTGCGCGAGGGCGAGCGGGTCGTCGGCGCCCGGGTGCAGGACGTCGAGGCGGGCGGCGAGTACGAGGTACGGGCCCGCCAGGTCGTGAACGCGACCGGCGTGTGGACCGACGACACGCAGGCCCTGATCGGGGAGCGCGGCCAGTTCCACGTACGGGCGTCGAAGGGCATCCACCTGGTCGTGCCGAAGGACCGCATCCACTCCACGACGGGGCTGATCCTGCGCACGGAGAAGAGCGTGCTGTTCGTCATCCCCTGGGGGCGGCACTGGATCGTCGGTACGACCGACACGGACTGGGACCTGGACAAGGCCCACCCGGCCGCGTCCAGCGCCGACATCGACTACCTGCTGGAGCACGTGAACTCGGTGCTCGCGACGCCGCTGACCCGCGACGACGTGGAGGGCGTCTACGCGGGCCTGCGCCCCCTGCTGGCCGGCGAGTCGGACGCGACCAGCAAGCTGTCGCGCGAGCACACGGTGGCGCACCCGGTGCCGGGGGTCGTGGTGGTCGCGGGCGGCAAGTACACGACGTACCGCGTCATGGCCAAGGACGCGGTGGACGAGGCGGTCCACGCGCTGGACCAGCGGGTGGCCGAGTGCGTCACGGAGGACACACCGCTCGTCGGCGCGGAGGGCTACAAGGCGATGTGGAACGCCCGCGCCCAGACCGCCGCACGTACCGGCCTGCACGTGGTGCGCGTCGAACACCTGCTGAACCGTTACGGCGCACTGGCCGACGAACTCCTCGACCTCATCGTCACCGACCCGGCGCTCGGCGAGCCGCTCGCCGCCGCCGACGACTACCTGCGCGCCGAGGTCGTCTACGCCTGCACCCACGAAGGAGCGCGGCACCTGGACGACGTCCTCACCCGGCGCACCCGCATCTCCATCGAAACCTTCGACCGGGGCACCCGCAGCGCGCGGGAGTGCGCCGAGCTGATGGCGCCGGTGCTGGGCTGGGACGCGGACCAGATCGACCGCGAAGTGCAGCACTACGAGAAGCGGGTCGAGGCGGAACGGGAGTCGCAGCGGCAGCCGGACGACCTCACGGCCGACGCGGCACGCCTGGGCGCGCCGGACATCGTGCCGCTCTGACGGACCCCGCGCCTATCCGGCGGCACCCCTGCCCGGCGGACGGCAGAACTCCGCCGCCAGCACGGACACGGCCCGGTCCGCCGCCGCCCGGGTGTCCGTGTTGATGTGCAGGCTCAGCACATGGCGGCCGTCCGCCGTGGCGGCGGTCTGCGCGTACGAGCCGTTGATGTCGCCGTTGTGTCCCCACACGGTGGTGCCGCAGGGCAGCTCGACGGCGTACAGCCCCAGGCCGTACGCGCCGTCCGCCCGCCGCGCGGTCCGCAGCTGCGCCGTCTCGCGCGGCGGCAGCAGTCTGCCGCCGAGGAGCGCGGCGAAGAACCTGTTGAGGTCGCCGAGCGTGGTGACCATCTCGCCCGCGGCGCCCGCCCGGCTCGGGTCGAGGGCGGTGGCGTCCACCCGGCGCGCGCCGACGACGGAGTAGCCGCGCCCGTACGGCTCGGGCAGGCCCGGGTCGGTGCCGGGGAAGGACGTACCGGAAAGCCGTACCGGGCGCACGATGCGCCGCGTCACCTCTTCGGCGTACGGATGCCCGGTGACGTGTTCGATGACCTGGCCCAGAAGCAGGTAACCGGTGTTGGAGTACGCGTACCGGGCGCCCGGCGGCGCGGTCGGCGGGTGGCGCAGGGCGGTGCGCAGCAGCTCGGCGGGCGTGTGCGTGTCGTAGCGGTGGGCACGGAAGCCGCTGCCGTACAGCTGGTGGGCCAGCCGGGGGTCGCGGGTGTAGTTGAACAAGCCGCTCGTGTGGTTCAGCAATTGGCGGATCGTTACGCGGGCCAGCTCACCGGCCTCGCTCCCGGCCGCGGCGCGGAGGCTGCCCGGCAGGCGGGGCAGGACCGGGTCCTGGAGCCGGAGCCGGTGCTCGGCGGCGAGCTGGAGCACCACGGTCGCCACGAAGGGCTTGGTCAGGCTGCCCGCGCGGAAGTGGTCGGCGCGCCCTGGGGGCCGTCCGCTTTTCAGGTCGGCGACGCCCGTGGCGGTGAAGCGGGACGCCTGACCGTCGACGGTGCTGAGCGCCGCGGCGCCGGGTGCCCCGTCCCGTACCAGCCGGCGCAGCGCGGGTGTGGTCCGGTCCGGCGGCGGGGCGAGGGCCGCGGGCGCGCCCAGGTGCTGCGGGGCCCGGACGGCGGTGCAGGAGGTGACGGCGGGGGCGGCCAGGACCGCCAGGGCGACGGCGAGGGCGGGCAGGCGACGGGAGACGCGGGACGGGCCCCGGGCTCCGGCGTACGCGGTGCGGACGAGGGGCGTGATCCGGCCGGTGGCAGCGGTCCGGACGGCGGCGGTGGGGGTGCGCCACATCGTCGTTTCCGACCTCGTTCCTGTCCTCGTGTTCGGGTCGCGGAGCCCGGCCGCACCGCGCCGACGAGGCCCTCGTCGGCGACAGGGCCGCCCGTACAGGCCATCATGGCGGGTGCACAACAGGCGCCGAGTCGTGGACCCTGGCCTTCCCCACAGGCGCGGATGAGAGAGAATGAAGGCTCCGCCAGGGTGGGTTGTCCGAGTTGGGCCAGTTTGGTGATCGACGTGTGTTCGAGATGCCAACTCGGCTGGATTGCAGAGGGGATTCAGTGGGCGACGAGGTCGAGATGGACGGCAAGGAGGGCAGGCTGCTCGCCGGCCGGTACCGGCTCGCCGAAGTCCTCGGCCGGGGCGGAATGGGTACGGTCTGGCGCGCAACGGACGAAGTGCTCGGCCGTACGGTCGCGGTCAAGGAACTGCGTTTCCCTGGCGGGGTCGAGGAGGACGAGAAGCGCCGGCTGATCACCCGTACGCTGCGGGAGGCCAAGGCGATCGCCCGGATCCGCAACAACGGCGCGGTGACGGTCTACGACGTGGTCGACGAGGACGACCGCCCGTGGATCGTCATGGAGCTGGTCGAGGGCCGCTCGCTGGCCGAGGTGGTGCGCGACGACGGCCCCCTGACGCCGCGCCGGGCGGCGGAGGTGGGCCTCGCCGTCCTCGACGTGCTGCGCGCCGCGCACCGCGAGGGCATCCTGCACCGCGACGTGAAGCCCTCCAACGTCCTGATGTCCGACGACGGCCGGGTCGTGCTCACCGACTTCGGCATCGCCCAGGTGGAGGGCGACCCCTCGCTGACCTCCACCGGCATGCTCGTCGGCGCGCCGTCCTACATATCGCCCGAGCGGGCGCGCGGCCAGAAGCCCGGCCCCCCGGCCGACCTGTGGTCGCTGGGCGGCCTGCTGTACGCCTGCGTCGAGGGTGTGCCCCCGTACGACAAGGGCTCGGCGATCGCCACCCTGACCGCGGTGATGACCGAGCCGCTGGAGCCGCCGAAGAGCGCCGGCCCGCTGGAAGAGGTCATCTACGGGCTGCTCGTGAAGGACCCGGCCGCGCGCCTCGACGACCGGGGCGCGCGGGCGCTGCTCCTGGACGCGGCCAACGCGCCGGAGGACACCGGACCGGAACCGCCCGCTCCGGATGCCACGCGCGCGATGGCGCTGCCGGTCGTCCCGGAGGAGCCTGCGGTGCAGGCCAAGGACCGTGCCCGCGACAAGGACCGGGACCGGAAGCCTTCGTCGTCGCGCCCGCAGTGGAAGCCGAAGCCGCGCCCGAAGGAAGACGAGAGACGCGCGCCGGAGAAGGACCGCGGCAGCGTGCCGGGCGCCCGCGCGGCCTCCGCTTCCGCCCCGCTCACGGACCCCTCCCGTACGAGCACGGGCTCGGGCGCCAAGCCGTCCACCGCCTCGACGACGCGCGGCACCACCACCGGGCAGTCGCGGACCGACTCGACCAACGGACCGAAGAACTGGCCGACCGCGGTCGGTTCCGCCGGGCGTACCGGCTTCGAGTCGGAGAGCGCCAAGGAGAAGGTCCGCAACGCGCTCCAGGCGGTGCGCAAGGCGGCGACCGCCGCTGTCGCCGCGGCCCGGCCGGACTCCAGGCCGGACGGCGGAACGCGCCCGTCCGGCCCGCCGAAGGCGTCCGTCACCGATGTCGTGCCGCGCCGCACGCTCGTCATCGCCGCGGTGGTCGTGGTGCTCGCCGTCCTGGGCACGGTGCTGGCCTTCGCGCTGAGCGGTGACGACGAGAAGGGCGGCGGCAAGGCCGCGGATACGGCCGCCACCGGCCAGGCAGACCCCTCCGAGGATGGTTCGGGGAAGGGCGCAGACGGCGCCGCGTCGCAGCCGACGGACGGCAAGCCGGGCGGCCAGAGCACCCAGGGCGGCAAGCCGGGCGGCGGCAAGGGCAAGGCGGGCCTGCCGCAGGGGTACGGAACCGTGTCGAACGCGGGCTTCCACTTCGCCGTCGCGCTGCCGTCCGGCTGGAAGCAGACGGACACGGCCGGCCAGAACTCCGGCGCCATATACAGCGCCGGAGGCGGCTTCCCGCGCGTCCAGATCGACTACAACGCCAAGCCCGGCAGCGACGCGGCCGCCGCCTGGCGCAGTCTGGAGCCCGCCGTCGGCCGCAGCAGCGAGAACTATCACCGCATCGACATCAAGGCGGTCGACTGGCGGGGCTACCCGACGGTCGCCGACTGGTCGTTCACGCGCAAGCAGGGCGGCCAGGACGTCCGCGTGCTCAATCGCGGCTTCCGCGCCGACGACCAGCACGGCTACGCGATCATGATCACCTGCAAGGCGGACGCCTGGGACGCGGCGGAGTGCCGCCAACTGAGGGACACCGCTTTCGCGACATTCCAGGTGAAGGACTGACCTTCCGCGGCGCCCGTACCGCAGAGGTGCGCAGGCCGACGCGGTGTGCGCGGTGACGGCCGCCGGGCGGCGGCGAAGTCGTGGGGTAGCTGTTGGCCGGAGCGCTCCTCAACCCACGCCTCCGGCACGTATCGTGAGACCCCGAAGACCGTACGCAGCCGCAATCGGAGGGAATGCGACCGGTTTTGACCACCGTGGGTAACCGGTGGGGCCGGGCGCTCCCGGACAAAGACGGGCAGGCGGCGTGAATCGCGCGCTGGGGAGGCGTCGTGGACGAGTACGCGGGAAGAGTGCTCGCCGAGCGCTACCGCCTGCCGGTGCCGCCGTCGGACGAGTACGAGTTCGCCGAGACCCGCGCCTTCGACACCTACAGCGGCCAGGAGGTCCTGGTGCGCCAGGTCCCGCTGCCCGAGGTCGTGGACGCGGAGCTGCTGGACGGGGGACCGGCCGGGCGGCCCGCGCCGGGCGCCCACGGACACCGGCCGGCCGGCGCCGACCGCACGCCGCACGACCCCGCCGTACGCCGCGCCCTGGAAGCCGCGACGGCCGCGGCCCGGCTGCCCGACCACCCGCAACTGGACCAGGTCTTCGACGTCTTCGCCCAGGACGGCAGCCTGTGGATCGTCAGCGAACGCGTCGCGGCCCGCCCGCTCGCCGCGCTCCTCGCCGAACGCACCCTCACCCCGCACCGCGCCGCCGAGGTCGCCGCCGACCTCCTCACCGCCCTGCGCGCCCTGCACGCGCACGGCTGGACCCACCGCAACATCACCACCCGCACCGTCCTGATCTGCGACGACGGCCGCGCGATCCTGACCGGCCTGGCAGCGGGCGCGGCGGAGGAGGCACTGTGCGGGTACGACCCGGTGCCCAGGGACGAGGAGCGGCCACCGGTTCAGGCCACGGCGCCGGTGCCGCAGCAGGCCACGGCGCCGGACCGCGCTGCTGAGGAGGCCGCCGCGCCCCGGCCCGAGGCCGCCGCGCCCACGCCCGAGGCGGACACCCGCCGGGCGCGCGCGGGTGCCATCGCGGCCTACCAGGCGGGGACGCGGGCGGCGGCGGGCCGTACGGCGCCGGAGACGCCGCGTACACCCGCCGAAGGCAAGGGTTCCCCCGGCGGCCACTCCGGCGGCGATTCCGTAAGCCACCCCGCCGACGCCCACTTCAGCCCGTACCGCGATCACATCGGCACACCGTCGGTGCCGGAACAGCCCGGCAGCGCCACCTACGGCGGCAGCCTGCCGGGTCCGGGACCGCGCACCGGAGGCGGCCCGGTCCACCATCTGCCCGTACAGCCGCCCGCACCGGCACCGGACACCCGGCCGTCCCTCTCCAAGGAGCCGGCCCCCGACACCCCCGCCCATTCCGGTTCCGGCTCCGGTTCCTACGGGCGCCCCGGCGCAGCCCTGGCCGCCGAGCGCGCCCGCCAGATACGCATCAACGTCATCGGCCCGGTCACCGAGCGCTGGGCGCCGGAGCAGGCCGGCCCCGTGCACGCCAACTGGCAGCTCGCGCCCCCGATCGGCCCCGCCACCGACCTGTGGGCGGTCGGCGCGCTGCTGTTCCGTATCGTGCAGGGCCACTCCGCGTACCCGGAGGACAGCGCTGCCGAACTGGTGCAGCTGGTGTGCTCGGAGCCGCCGTCGTACGCCGAGGAGTGCGGCGCGCTGCGGCCGGTCGTCGAGTCGCTGATGCGGCAGGACCCGGCCGACCGTCCGGACTTCGAGGAACTGCGCGGCTGGCTGCGGTCACTGATCCGTACGGCGCCGGAGCCCGAGGTGGGCAGCCGGGTCGTGACCGTGCCGTCGCTGGAGGGGCCCGCCGACTCCCGGCGGCTGCCGATCCTGCGGCGTCGGGGCGAACTGGTCCGCAAGGGTCGGCACAAGAAGGCGCGCCAGTCCCGGCCGCCGCGCCCCGCGAAGCCCCCGCGGCAGCCGAAGGGCAAGCGCCGGACCGTGGCATACCGGGAAACCACCCACCACGCCCAGCCGGGCCATCCCGAGGCCCTCTCTGAGCAGCCGGAAGTCCCCACGCCTCACCTGGCGGCGACTTTTCCGCCGCAGTCGACCGCCCATCCCCACCCCGAAGAGGCCCACCACTCCGAACAGCCCCTTCCGCCACCGGCCCGCCCCCCACGCCAGCCCAAACCGGCCCGCGCGCCCAGACCGCCCCGCCCCGCCAAGCAGATCCGGCGCATCCAGGGCGCCACGCCGCCGGACGGCGGAGGCGGACCGCGCCGTCTGGGGCGGCTGCTGGTGGGGCTGGTGTTCCTGCTGCTGACGGGGGCGGTTTTGTACGCGGTGCTGTTCATGCCGAAGGCCGGGTCGGACGAACGGGGCGCGGCCGGTGTCCGGGAGCGGAAGGCATCGGTCGGCACGCAGGACGCCCCGCCGGACAGCGGCTCCGGCAGCCGCCCCGACGACCAGGGCGCACGCGCGCGGCAGCCGCAGGCCACCGAACCGGCCGACCTCGCCGAGGGCTTCGAGGTCCGCAAGGACCCGAAGGGCTTCCAGGTCGCCGTCCACAAGGGCTGGCAGCGCCGCGGGGAGAACGAACGCAACCAGATCCGCTACCTGGGCAACGGTTACGAGCTGCTGATCGTGCCCGGCCGCGACACCACGTCCCGCTACGGCACCGACCCGATGTCCTACCAGCAGGACAAGGAAGCCGAACTGGCCCCGTACCGCGAATCCAGCTGGTCCGGCTCCTCCGGTCTGCGCCGCATCGACGTCGGCAAGGCGGCGATGGCGGAGGGCACCTTCACCTGGCAGGACAGCAGCGGCCGGCAGGTCTACGTTCGCAACCTGGCCATGATCCACAACGGCCGCTATCACGTCATCCAGGTCCTCGGCCCGGACAACGAACGGCGCGAGGTGGACCGGCTGTACGAGCAGGCGACGGGGTCCTATCGGCCCAACTGACCTCACACCGGGTCAGCGATTCCCCCGATACCTCAAGCGCTCAACTCCTGCTCCAGAGGCGTACGAAACCGAGGCTGGGTCCAGGTACCAGTCGCAGGGCTTCCAGCCCATGGCGGTCCCCTACGCCGCCTTGTCGCCCCCCGGGCGTCCGGCTACCGTCATAACTGACGGGTCGTCAGTTCCAGTGCGCCGCGACCCGTCGGCCACCGGCACCGGCCGGGAACCGCGGGAGGGGAACCAGATGGAGCTACCGCGCATCGTCAGCGTCGACGACCACGTCATCGAGCCCGCGCACCTCTTCGAGACCTGGCTGCCGGCGAAGTACCGCGAACTCGGACCGAAGCCGTTCACCGCCGGGATCGGTGAGCTGGAGTACATCGGTGGGAAGTACAGGTTCACGACGGATCCGGAAGGTCCGCTGACGGACTGGTGGCGGTACGAGGGGGACCTCTTCCCGTACAAGCGGATCATCGCGGCCGTCGGCTTCTCCAGGGACGAGATGACGCTGGAGGGCATCACCCGGGAGCAGATGCGGCGGGGCTGCTGGGACCCGAAGGCGCGCCTGGCGGACATGGACCTCAACCATGTCGAGGCGTCGCTGTGCTTTCCCACCTTCCCCCGCTTCTGCGGGCAGACCTTCGCCGAGGCGCGGGACAAGGAAGTCGCCCTGGCGTGTGTGCGCGCGTACAACGACTGGATGGTGGAGGAGTGGTGCGGGGACAGCGGCGGACGGCTGATCCCGCTGTGCCTGATTCCGCTGTGGGACGTGGAGTTGGCCGTCGCCGAGATACGGCGGAACGCTGCGCGCGGCGTGCGGGCCGTGACGTTCAGCGAGATACCGACCCACCTCGGCCTGCCGTCGATCCACTCGGGCTACTGGGACCCCTTCTTCGCGGCCTGCGAGGAGACCGGGACGGTGGTCAACATGCACATCGGGTCCAGTTCGCAGATGCCCGCCGCGTCCCCCGACGCGCCGCCCGCCGTACAGGCGTCGCTGAGTTTCAACAACGCCATGGCGTCGATGATGGACTTCCTCTTCAGCGGGGTGCTGGTGCGGTTCCCGCGCCTCAAACTCGCGTACAGCGAGGGGCAGATGGGGTGGATTCCGTACGCGCTGGAGCGTGCCGACGACGTGTGGGAGGAACACCGCGCCTGGGGCGGCGTACGCGATCTGATCCCCGAGCCGCCCTCCATGTACTACTACCGGCAGATCTTCTGCTGTTTCTTCCGCGACAAGCACGGCGTCGCCTCGCTCGACGTGGTCGGCCGGGACAACGCGACCTTCGAGACCGACTACCCGCACGTGGACTCGACGTTCCCGCACACCAAGGAGGTCGCCCTCGACCACGTACGGGGGCTGGACGAGGAGACCGTCCACAAGCTGATGCGCGGCAACGCGATCCGCATGCTGGAGCTGGATCTCGACTGATGGACCTCACGTACACGCCCGAGGAGGAGGCATTCCGGGCGCGGCTGCGGGAGTGGCTGGCCAAGGCGCTTCCGGAGCTGCCCGCGCGGCCCGACCCGCTGGACTGGCCGGGGCGGCGCGCGTACGACCTCGGCTGGCAGCGGCGGCTCTACGACGCCGGATACGGCAGCCTGCACTGGGACGCCTCGCCCACCCAGCGGCTGATCTTCCTGGAGGAGACGGAGCTCGCCGGGGCGCCCTACGTCGGCGCCAACTTCGTCGGCTTGCTGCACGCCGGGCCGACCATCGCCGCCGAGGGCACGGACGAGCAGCGCGCCCGCTGGCTGCCGCCGATCCTGAGAGGCGAGGCGGTCTGGTGCCAGGGCTTCAGCGAACCGGACGCGGGCTCCGACCTCGCGTCGCTGCGCACCCGCGCCGTACGGGACGGCGACCACTACGTGATCACCGGGCAGAAGACCTGGACCTCCCACGCGGAGATCGCCGACTGGTGCGAACTGCTGGTGCGCACGGACCCCGCCGCGCCCCGGCACCGCGGCATCTCCTGGCTGGCGATGCCGATGGACACGCCCGGGATCACCGTACGGCCGCTGCGCACGCTCGCCGGACCGGCCGAGTTCGCCGAGGTCTTCCTCGACGAGGTGCGGGTGCCGGTGGCCAACCGGGTCGGCGCCGAGCACGACGGCTGGCGCGTCACCATGGTCACGCTGTCCTTCGAGCGGGGCACGGCCTTCGTCGGCGAGGTCGTCGCCTGCCGCCGTACGCTCGGCCGGCTGGCCCGTACGGCACGGGCGAACGGCCGCTGGGACGACCCCGTGCTGCGCCGCCGGCTCGGCCGGCTGAACGCCGAGTTCACGGCGCTGTGGCGGCTCATCCAGTGGAACGTCGGCGCGGCAGGAGCGGCGGGCGGGGTGCCCGGGGCGGGCGGCTCGGTGTTCAAGCTGCGCTATTCGCAGGCCCGCCAGGAGCTGTACGACACGGCCGCCGAGGTGCTGGGGGCGCCCGGCGCGCTGGACGCGGACCAGGAGTGGACGGCGGCCCGGCTGTCGTCCCTCTCCTACACGATCGCCGCCGGTACGTCGCAGATCCAGCGCGACATCATCGCCGAGCGCCTCCTCGGCCTGCCGAAGGGACGGTGAGCGGGCCCGTGGACCTGCGCCCCACTGCCGATCAACGGGCCTTGCAGGCTTCGGCGCGCGACCTGCTGGCGCGCCGCTTCGGGCGGGACCGGCTGCGGGCGGCGGTGGACGATCCGGTGCTGGACCGCGCCCTGTGGCGCGAGCTGGGCGCGGCCGGGTTCTTCGCGCTGCGGCTGCCGGAGGCGGACGGCGGGGTGGGCCTCGGGCTGCCGGAGGCGGTGCTGGTCTTCGAGGAGGCGGGGCGGGCGCTGCTGCCGGGGCCGCTGGTGGCGGGGCACCTCCTCGCGGGGGCGGTGCCGGGCGCGGCCACGGGGGAGCGGGTGGTGGGGCTGTGCGATGTGGGGGCGGAGGGGGCGCGGCTGTGGGAACACCCTGGGGACTGCGATGAGTTGATCTTGATTGAAGGCGGAAGTCCTGACGGGAGCGTGGACGGCGGCGAGGACGGGAGTGAGGGCGGAATCCCGCGCGCGTACTGGAACGCGCCCGACTGGCCCGTCCTGGAGTCCATCCGCTCCATCGATCCGCTTACGCCGCTAGCGCGCGTGGCGTCCTACCCGCGTCGTATCCCGCGCGCGCTGGACGTACCGCGGCTGCGCCGCGAAGCCGCCCTGCTGACCGCCGCGCTTCAGCTGGGCAGCGCTGCCCGTACGGTCGAGATGGCCGCGGAACACGCCGGGCGGCGAGAGCAGTTCGGCGTGCGGATCGGAGCGTTTCAGGCGGTGAAACACCTGTGCGCCGAGATGCTGATACGAGTAGACATCGCGCGAAGTGCCGTATATGCGGCTTCGCTCACCGGACAGTCACTCCCAGTAATCGGAGCGAAGATTCTCGCCGACGAGGCGGCGGTGCGCAACGCCCGGGACTGTCTCCAGGTGCACGGCGGCATGGGCTTCACATGGGAGGCCGATGTGCATCTGCATCTCAAGCGTGCGTGGTTGCGCCTCGAACAATGGCAGAGCGGGGCAAAGGCGGAAGAAGCCCTCGCCGAGGCCCTTCTCGTCGATGATGCCGCCGGGTAGGGCATTGTGTGCGGAATGTCGGATTCCGTACACACAAGCGGTCACGGAGGGTCGATATCGGGTTGTGTCCTAGGCGTAACTCGTCACAGGGGGGAGTCGGGGCCGTGCTCGGGTACGCTCCGTTGGGTGCGAGTGGTTCTGAGGCGCAACTGTTCCCGTGGGGTCGTGGAGACCGACCCGGGATACCGAATGCGCTCCGCTCGTCCTCTAAGGAGGGGTGGAAGGCCCTCTTGTTCGACTCCCGGCAAAGCGCGTCGCACAGTATGCAGCATGCATACTCCCTTGCGCTGGAATATGCCCGAAGCGCTTGTTGGGGTGACTGAACGTCAACCATGCTGTGCTTCACCGGGGTCACGGAGTGTGACCTCGATGAGGCGCGAGGCGATGTGTCCGCCGGTTCGGATGGTGTGAGCGGTGCAGGTGCTTCAGGTGCAGTTGGAAGTCCGGCCCGACCCCGCGGAGGTGGGGCGGGCCCGGAGGTGGGCCAGGTCGCGGCTGGCCGGGTCGGGCATAGGGGCCGACGAGCCGCTGGCGGAGACGCTGATCCTGCTGATCTCCGAGTTGGTCACCAACGCCGTCGTGCATACCGGGAACCCCGCCGAGCTGCGGATGTGCTTCTCGGGTTCCGGCGCCGTGGTGGGCACCGTACGGGTCGAGGTCGCGGACCGCAGCGCCCGCGCGCCACGCCCCCGGCGCGCGGACGGTGACGACACGAACGGCCGCGGCCTGGAACTGGTCGACGGGCTCGCGGACCGCTGGGGCTGGCGGCCCGAGGGGGCCGGCAAGAGCATCTGGTGCGAGGTGGACCGCAGCCGGTCGATGCTGATGGCGGCGGGCTCGGACCTGGGCGCGTACGACGCGCACTGCGCCCTGCCGCATCACGCGTAACCGGAGGAAAGTCCAGACCAGGTGTTGACGTGGCGTGTTCGCTTGATCACGCTTGGGTGGAGCGATTCGCCGCGAGGGGACGCCGAGGCCACGGGGGCCGGAGCCTCGGCGAGTGCGGGTCGTGTCCCGTGGCCGGGTGGTGGTCCGCGGTGCGACGCTCGGGGTCCGCATGGGCGCGCCGCCGCCCGGCTGGGGCAGGCGGTTCCTTCCCCGTACGACCGGCCCGCCGCACGGCGCCGTACGGCCCGCCCGCCGCATGGCTCCGTAAGACCGGCCCGTCTCAGAACACCGCCACCGGCGCCACCGGGCTCCCGCTGCCGCCGACGAACGGCTCGGCCGTCGCCGCGAGGAAGAACACGGAGCGGCCCTCCTCCGCGCAGACCGCCGCCAGCTCCTCCAGATTCCAGTTCTGGCCCTGGATCATGCCCATCTCCACCAGGTGCAGCGCGTGCACGGGCATCCAGAGGCCGTCGATCTCCGGTGGGAAGATCTCGAAGGTGAGGGTGTCGTTGGCGACGGCCGCGACATCGCGCGCGTGGAACCACTCGGGCGTACGGACCGACAGGCCCGGCGACGGGAAGGCGTACGCGTCCCGGTCACCCGCCAAGTAGTGGCCCATCTGCCCCGTACGTACGAGAACGATGTCACCGGAACGTACCTTCGTCCCCGCCAACTCCTCCGCCGCGTCCAGGTCTTCCGGAGTGACGGCGTGCTGGGCGGGCAGCCGTCCTGGCCGGTCGGAGGTGCCGGCGTGTACGCGGGCCACGTCGAGCAGTACGCCGCGCGAGACGATCGGGGGCACCTTCTCGATGCCGAGGGCGGTGGCGCCGCCGTGCGCGGTGACCGAGGCGGCGGGGCGGCCGTTGTAGAGCCGCCCGGAGTGCGAGACGTGCGCGAGGCCGTCCCAGTGGGTGCCCGCCTGGAGGCCCATGGTGACGGCGTCGTCGGAGGTGGCGACCGTACCGGGCCCGAACGGCTCCTGGTTGATCGCGATCATGGTGTGCAGGGGGTTGATCCGGCCGGGTATCAGGCCGGTCTGTACGCCGTCCTGCCGCAGCGGCAGCGCGAGCGCGACCCGGCGGCCGGTGCGCACGGTGGCGGCGGCCTCCCGTACGACCTCGGGCGTCAGCAGGTTCAGTGTGCCGATCTCGTCGTCCGCGCCCCAGCGGCCCCAGTTGTTCACGCGCTCGGCGAGGTCGTGGAACTCGGCGGGCAGCGGCATGGGCCCTCCTCGGGGGGTTCCGGGTCTTGTGCTCGGTAGCGGTCTGCTCAAAAATCTAACGGGCCGTCAGAAACTCCGGGAAGGGGCGCGGCATGGGGAACTTCTTGGCCGGCAAAGTGGTCGCCGTCACCGGCGCGGGCCGCGGCATCGGGCGCGCGGTGGCCCTCGCCTGCGCCGGGCAGGGCGCCCGGGTGGTCGTCAACGACTACGGGGTCTCGGTCGCGGGCGCCGAGCCGAGCAGCGAGGTCGCCGAGGCGGTGGCCAAGGAGATCGAACAGGCCGGCGGCGAGGCGGTCGCGGTGGCGGACGACGTGTCCACCATGGCGGGCGGACAGCGCGTCGTGGACACGGCGCTCACCCGGTACGGGCGCATCGACGGCGCGGTCTGCGTGGCCGGCATCCTGCGCGAACGGATGCTGTTCAACATGACCGAGGAGGAGTGGGACCCGGTCGTCGCCACCCACCTGAAGGGCACGTTCACCGTGTTCCGCGCGGCCTCCGCCGTGATGCGCCGCCAGCGGTCCGGCACGCTCATCGGCTTCACCAGCGGCAACCACCAGGGGAGCGTTTCGCAGGCCAACTACGCGTCGGCCAAGGGGGGCGTCATCTCCCTGGTGCGCAGTGCCGCGCTCGGGCTGAGCCGGTATGGGGTGACTGCCAATGCGGTGGCGCCAGTCGCCCGTACACGGATGTCCGCGGGCGTGCCGATGGAGCTGACGGAGATCGGCGAGCCGGAGGATGTTGCCCCGCTGGTCGTGTACCTGCTCAGCGAGCGTGCCGCTGCGGAGCGGATCACCGGGCAGGTTTATACGGTCGCCGGGCCGAAGATCGCCGTGTGGGCCCAGCCGAGGGAACTGCGCTCGGCTTACGCGGACGGTGGGTGGACGCCGGAGAAGATCGCGGAGGTGTTGCCGGGGGCGGTGGGGGTGGATCCTATGCCGTTGCTGGAGCGGGTGGAGGGGATGGCCGCGGCGGCGGCCGAGGGGCGGCGGCCCAACGCGTGAGCCTGCGGCGGGCTGGGCCGGTTCGTCGGTGGCGGTTCGGATTCGGCTGCCGGTCCGTTCGCGTCTGCGGCGGGCTGTGGCCGCTGCGCGGGGCGGTCAAGGTTCGGGGACGGGCCTGCGCGGCAGGCCGCTCCGGCCCGTCCCCTTCCGTGGGTGGGAAGGGGAGGGATGGTTCTTGGCTGATGTGAGGGGGTGGGTTTCGGTGGACTTTTCGTTCGGTGCCGAAGATGTGGGGTTTCGGGAGGAGGCTCGTTGTTGGCTTGCGGAGCATTGGGGGG
>NZ_LGCW01000325.1:0-35825 GCF_001279365.1 Streptomyces sp. NRRL F-5755
TTGCGTCCATACACTTCGGCCGCTCCAGGCGCCGAGGAGATGGCCCCCTGCGCACCCCCGCCCCACGACAAACCCAATGCGTATCCGCGCGAAGCGCGGTCCAGGCCCCCCAAAACCGCCGCGATCAGCGGCAGCGCAACAGCGCCCGAATCGGATGCCAAGACTCCGTATCGTCCTCCGGCGTCTCACGCCACACCAGCCCGTCCGGGTGGTGCAGCACCGCCGTGACCTCGTCAGGCGTCGGCGGCTCGGTGTTACCGCGCAGGTACACCGCCCGCAGCCCCAGGTTCCGCAGCCGCGTCAGCGCCCGCTGGCGGTTCACGGCGTGTACGAGTACCCGTACGCGGTGTCCCGTATGGCCCGGTCTGGGCAGTGCGAGGGCGACCACCACGCTTCCGCCGGGAAGCCTGATGAACCCTCCTCCGGTTGTGGGCATGGTCTCCCCGTAAGACTCGGTGTCAACAAGAACTCGCAGGATGCATCTAAACGCGATCGGCCGCCGCCCGCTAGGGGGCGGCGGCCGATCGGTCTATGACCTGCGGTTTTGGTGATTACTTGGTGGAGGGGCCCACCTGGAGCAGCACCGAGGAGCCGTTCCAGGCTTCCGCGAGGATCTTGATGCGGGTGTTGGTGTCAGCAACGATCACGCCACCGGTGGGGTTCGACTCGTCGTAGTAGTCGCCCTTGCGGTCGTCGAAGACGGTCACACCGGGCTTCGACGAGATCTTGGTGACCTTGCCGTCCTTGTGGAGCGTCAGCGCATCCGTGCGCTGCGCGGTGAAGGTCGAGTCGTAGCTCTGGAAGCGGTTGCGCATCAGCTTGCCGTCCGACCACTTCTCGGCCTTCGGGTGGGCGTCGACCGGGAGGATCTGCCCGTGGCCCGGGTGCTGGCCGACGTTGTTGTCGGGCTGGGACGTGTCCCACAGCCAGATCAGGACGCCGTTCTGGTACGGGAAGTGCTCGACCCACTGGGGGCGGGTGGAGGCCCAGCCGAAGTTGTACGGGCCGGTCTGGAGGGTCTTGTCGTACGAGATGTACTGGCGGTTCTCGGCGATGTAGTAGCGCGGGTAGTCCTTGGTGAAGGACGCGCCGATGCGCGAGAAGCCCTTGGCGGTCCAGCCGTTGTCCCCGGCCTCGGCGCCATCCGTGAAGAGCGCCGCGCCGTCCGCGGTCACCGAGATCGCGTCGGCGGCGAAGCCCTTCTGGGCGGCCCCGCCGTCGGTCTGGTAGCGGAAGCGCAGGTCGATCTTCTTGCCGGCGTAGGCGTCGAGCGGGAAGACCAGGTCCTTGTAGGAGTCCGAGGTGCCGGTGAGGGCGGGCTTGTCGCTGCCGTCGCGGGGGATCGCCTTGCCGTCGGCGGTGCCGTCCAGCGGCGTGTAGTTGGCGCCGCCGTCGGTGGAGACCTCGGCGTACGCGTAGTCGTAGTTCTGCTCGATGTCCCACCAGCCCTTGAGCGTCAGGGCGGCGCTCTTCTTGCCGGTCAGGTCCACGGAGCGGGTGAGGGTGTTCTTCAGGTCGTTGCCCATGCCGCTCCACCACTGCTGGGTGCCTTCGGCGGGCTTGACGATGTCGGTGCGGACCGACTTGGCGGGCAGTTCGACCACCACGGCCTGCTTGTTCTTCGTGTTGTACTCGGCGACGCCCAGCATGTGGGTGGACTTGGTGGCCGCCTTCGCCTTGGCGTAGTTGAGCCAGCCGAGCTGGAGCTTGTCCCAGGCGCTCATGTCGCCGGGCAGGTCGCCGATGGCGTCCTTGCCGCGGCCGAGCCAGGAGCCGCCGGACATCAGCGACCAGGAGTCGACGGAGGATTCACCGGTGCCGGTGGTGTCGTACTCGTCCGGCAGGCCGAGGTCGTGGGCGTACTCGTGGGCGAAGACGCCCAGGCCGCCGTTCTCGGGCTGCATCGTGTAGTCACCGACCCAGACGCCGGTGTTGCCTATCTGGGTGCCGCCGGCCTTGTTGCCGGCGGGGCCGGTGTGGCCGGAGTCGCTGCCGTACGCGTACCAGCGGTGCGCCCAGATGGCGTCCTTGCCCTGGGCGCCGCCGCCCGCGGACTCGTCCTCGCCGGCGTGCACGATCTGGAAGTGGTCGATGTAGCCGTCGGGCTCGTTGAAGTTGCCGTCGCCGTCGTGGTCGTAGCGGTCCCACTGGTCGTACTTGGCGAGGTCGGCCTTGATCTGGGCGTCGGTGCGGCCCTTGGCCTTCTGGTCCTCGGCCCAGCGGTTGACGCCGTCACGGATCAGGTCCCAGGCGCTGGGGCAGTTGGTGGAGCCGCAGTAGTTGGACCCGTAACGGGCCTCGTTCCAGTCGACCTTGACCCAGTCGGAGACCTCGCCGTCGACCGAGTAGCGGCCCGAGGACTGCTTCTCGTAGTACTTGGCCAGGGACTCCTTGTCCTTGTCGTGCGAGAAGTAGAGGTCCTGGAAGTGCCGGCGGTTGTAGTCCTTCTGCCAGGCGGTGGAGTTGTCGTTGCGGCGGTCGGGCTGCGCGATGGTGTTGTGCGCGGGGCCGGCCGTGCCGCCGTACTTCTTCACCGGGGGCTTGGGGCCGTCGCCGTCCGGGTCGTACATCGTGGTGTCGTCGACCTTGTCGCCGAACTCGACCAGGATGGTGAAGATCTTGTCGGTCTTCTCGCGGGCGAGTTCGACGTACTTGCCGCCGTTCAGCTTCACGACCTGCGAGGCGCCGCGCTTGGTGGCCTTGGCGTCGCCGGAGATGACCTGCTGGAGCGCTTCCTTGCGCTGCGCCGCCTGCTGGTCGCTGAACGGGCCCTTCAGGTCGTGGTCGACGGCCTGCTTGGCGGGGGACCCGGGGTCCTGCCGCTGGACGGCGAGCGGCCCGGGGCCGTCGTCGGCCTGCGCCGGCGCGCCGGAAGACAGGGCGGCCGCCCCGATCGCGGCGGCGGCGGTGACCAGGGCGGCCGGTCTGAACGCCCGTCTCTTGGCTCTCACTTGGCGCATTCCTCCCCTTGGGAAATGGTCGCTGGATGGCAGCATTTGACCGGAAGAGGAGGGGAAAAGACAGACCTTGACTTGGTCACGTCAGAGAAGTACGGTTTTCGACCCCCAGGTTGCGGCTATCGGACATCTCCGTGCACGTTTCCGTGCGTACCCGCACTCCCCCCGGCGGCTCCCCCATGGCGTGCTCCGCGCACCCCAATCAGCGTCCCGATAAGGGACGTTCAAACTCCGGATGAATCCGTGCGCCCCCTATGCTCCGGAACCGTGGGTTAGGTCACGCTTACCGCCAGTTCCGCTCGGGCAGTAAGGACCGTAGAGTCATTTGACGGCGCGCGCCCCTGTCGACCACACCCCTGCCGACCTCTTGAGGACGGATCCGCCATGCCTCGTCCGACTGCCGCACAGCTCGCCTACGGTTCGGCCACCGTCATCTTCTCGACCCTCGCCATGCTGCTGCTCTCACAGACACGCAACGGCGCCGGCATCGCGGTCATCGCCGTCGCCGCGTTAGCCCTCGGCCTGCTGGTCGCCATGACGGCGCCGCTGCCGGGGGCTTTTCACGTGGCACGGCGTACGGCCCGGCGCGCGGACGCGGGCGCGGGCGCGCAGCTGCCGTCCAGCGCCGGTACGGCGACCGCGCGCCTGCCGCGCCAGCGCACCCACGCGGGCGTCTCCTCCGAGGCGCGCGTCGGTGAGCACTCCCGTTAGTCACCCGTCCGTGGCTGGTGGACGCGCGTAGGCGGCCGGGCACCGCTCGGAAGAGGGGTGCGCCGACCGCCGGTTGACGCGCCGGAGCCGCCGGGCCGTCAGGCGGCGGAGACCACCACGGTCTTCGCCGCCTTGTCGTGCAGGCACTGCTGGTACGGCTTGTCCCAGGTGCACCACAGGACGTTGACGAGCCAGAAGAGGAAGCCGCAGCACGGCACGATCTCCGGGAGCGTGTAGACCACCGCCCGCACCCACCCCGCCTGCCCGGCCGGCACCGCGCCGTTCTCCAGCATCCCCACCCGGATCTTCATCGCCATCTTGCCGACGGTCTGGCCGCGGCTGGTGAGCATCAGGCCCTCGTAGACGAGGTAGGCCAGCATCGTGACGCCGGAGACCCACGCCTGCCGGCCGGTCTGCGTGTCGTCCGTCGTCCAGTAGTCGAAGCCGCCGACGATCGCGCTCATGATCAGGCCGACCGGTACGCAGACGATGATCCAGTCGATGATGCGGGCCACCAGCCGGCGGCCCCGGTTCGCCAGCGGCGGCATCCCGGCGAGCGGATCGGCGGCACCGTACTGGCCGCCGTAGGGGTTCCCGCCGTACGGGTCGCCGCCGTACGGGGGCGGGGGCATCCCGCCGGGCGGCGGGGCGCCGCCGTACGGGTCACCGCCCGGAGGCTGTTCACCGTACGGCGTGGCGTTGGCCGGCCGGTCGTACGGGGAGCCCTCCGCAGGGCGGCCGCCGTACGGAGAGCCACCGGCCGGCTCGTCCCCGTACGGAGAGCCGCCCCTCGGCGGGTCCTGCGGCCTCTTCAGGAACGGGTCTTCCTCCGGCGGTTCGCCGCCGGAGCCGGGCCTGGGCTGGTCGGTGCTCATGGCCCGAGTCGAACCCGGGCCGCGCGGCTCCGCATCCGGCGAGGGCCGGGCGGGTGACGCGGCCGGGCGGGCGGGCTACTTCTCGGCGACGAACGTCCGCGCGAGCTTGTCGTGCCAGCACTGCCGCCACGGGCGGTCGAACAGGCACCACACCGCGTTGACGATCCCGACCACCAGGACGCCGAGCACCCCGTACACCAGCCACCGCTTGATCACCGAGGACAGCGGCGGGGTGTCGTGCCCCTCGATGTCCAGCACCCGCACACCGCACAGCTTCTTGCCGAGCGTGTGCCCCCACTTGGCGGTGGGCAGCACCTCGTAGAGCCCACCGCCGATGAGCAGCACGGCGAGCACGATGGCCAGGTAGGGGCCGGTCGTGCCGTCCAGCAGGTAGACCGTGACCTCGCGCCCGGACTGCTTGGCGGCCTCCACCTTGGCGTCGATGTGCTCGGTGGCCGGGCCCCACAGCGGTACGGCGGCGGCGCCGGTGATGACGGCCAGGGCGAGCGTGTCGATCAGGCGGGCGGCGAACCGTCGGCCCAGGGAGGCGGGGCGGCCCTGCTCCTGCGCCGCGGCGAACGGGTCGGAGGCCGGCGGCTTCCAGGGCACGACGCCCTCGGCCGCGCCGCCGTCCTGCTGCGGCGGGAAGCCGGAGAAGGGGGGCGCGGGCTGCGCCTGCGGAGCGGGGGCCGGGCCGGGGGCGTGCGGAGCGGGGCCCGGCGCGGGCTGTTGCGGCGCCTGATGGACCGGCGCGTGTTGTGCCGGTGCCTGCTGAGGCTGCTGAGGCGGGAACGGGTGGTGCGGGGTCGGCGGCGCGGCGGGCGCGGGGCCCGACTGAGGCTGTACGGGCCCCTGCGGCGCCTGCTGGACCGGTCCCTGGGCGGCGGCACCCGAACCACCGGGGCCGGGCTGCGCGGGCCCCTGCTGCGGCCCTGGAGCCGCCGGCGGCTGCTGCGCGCCGGTGGACGGCAGCGGCTGCGGCGCCGTGCTGCCGGGCGCGGGCGACGACGGCGCGGGCCCCGGCTGCGGCGCCACCCGGAACGCCATCGTGTCGCTCTTGCCGCTCGCGTTCGCGCCGGGGCGCACGGCGCGGATCGTGGTCGTACCGTGGTCGCGCGGGCCCTCCTCGTCCGGTACGGCGCGGATGGTGACCGTACCGTCGGAGCGCGGGGCGGCCTCCCCCTCCGCCGGTGTCCCGGCCTCGTCCCGCTGCTGCGGCAGCCCGGCCTGCCGCTCTTCGGGCGAGCCCCAGGCGACGCGGCGGTCCTGCTCGCCGAAGCCGTTCTGCCGGGCCGTGTCGGCCTGCCAGGCGGAGGCCGGGGCGTCCGTGCCGGAAGACGGCCCGCCGGGCTCCCCCTCGTCGTCGAGGAAGACCGGACCGGTCTCCTCCACAGCGGGGGTGGGGGCCGGCGCGGGCGCGGGGGCCTGGGCGGCGGCGCCGGGCGGCGGTGCGGGCAGCGCCTCGCCCTCGGCGGGCGCCGGGCGGCTGGTGCCCGGCACCCACGCGGCACCGTTCCAGTACCGGATGTAGCCGGGGATGGACGGGTCCGGATAAAAGCCTGGCGTGGGGCTGCCGCCGGCGGATCCTGAGGAAGGGGCGCTCATGTCCGAAGTCCCGTATCTGTTCTCGGCCTGGTGTGGTGGGTGGGGCATGTGCAGTCTGCCGCAACGCAGCGTCCACATCTATCAGACAGAGGGTCGGGCCGGGCGTCCCGGCCGGGCGGGACCACCTGGAAGAGGCCCGCGAAAAAAGTTGTGCGAAGTCGCGTAATGGTCCGGGCGCAGCGGCCTCTATCCAGGTGCGGGCATCGTCCCATGGGCCCGCAGCAGGTACAGAGAGAGGCGGACCGCATGCACACCGTGGTGGAACGAGAGCTGGAGCTGGGCCTGGTCCTGTCGCCGGAGCGCAGCATTCCCGTACCGGCCCGGCTGACCTACCGCACGGACGACCCCTACGCCGTCCACGTGACCTTCCACATCGGCTCGGACGCCCCCGTCAACTGGACGTTCGCCCGCGAACTGCTCGTCGAGGGGGTGTTCCGGCCGTGCGGCAACGGCGACGTGCGGGTGTGGCCCACGAAGGTGGACGGGCGCAGCGTGGTCTGCATGGCGCTCAGTTCCCCGGACGGCGAGGCGCTGCTGGAGGCGCCGGCCGCGGCGGTCTCGGCGTGGCTGGAGCGCACCCTGCGCGTGGTGCCGCCGGGGTCCGAGCACGAGCACCTGGGGCTGGACAAAGGGCTGAGCGCGCTGTTCGCGATGGCGTCGCGGGACGACCTGTGGCTGTCCGGCCCGTGGCCGTCCGACGAGTCGCCGGAGGCCGGGGCGTGACGCCGGGCCGTACGGTCCGGGCCGGACGTACCCGCGTCAGGACGCTTCGGTACCGAGGTCCGCCAGGCTGTGCTTGCGGGTGAGGAACTCGATCGCGTGGCCGTCCGGGTCGCTGACGTAGATCCCGCGTCCGCCGGCGAGGTGGTTGATCTCCTGCGGCTTGTGGTGGTACGGGTCCGCCCAGTACGGCAGTTCGCGCTCCTGGATCCGGGCGAAGATCGCGTCGAACTCCTCCTCGGAGACCCGGAACGCGAGGTGCTGGGGCACGATCGCGGCCGCCTCCACGACATGCTCGGCGTAGTCGATGGTCAGGCCGTCCGCGGCCTGCACGGCGGCGAACGGGCCAAAGCCCGTCGGCCCGTCCAGCCCGGCCAGCTCGGCCAGGAAGCGGGCGGACGCGAACTTGTCGGTGGCGTGGACGATGGTGTGGTCGAGGTGTACGGACACGGTGGTCCTCCTGCGAAGGTCGGTGGCGTTCAGGCCCGTTGAGCTCTGGCACTCCTGACCGTATGGCGGCACCCCGCGCGCGGACATCGGGAATCCGACCTACACCGCCGGACCGTCCGCCCCCGGTCCGGCGCCCTCCGTCGCAGGCCCGAGGACAGCCGGTCTGTAGTCCTCAGCCCCGGTACGTCTCCAGCAGCCGCAGCCACACCTCGCTGATCGTCGGGTAGGCCGGTACCGCGTGCCACAGGCGGTCGAGGGGGACCTCGCCGGCCACCGCGACGGTTGCCGAGTGGAGGAGTTCGCCCACCGCGGGGCCGACGAAGGTGACGCCGAGGAGTACTTCGCGGTCCAGGTCGACGATCATGCGGGCGCGGCCGCGGTAGCCGTCGGCGTAGAGGCCGGCGCCGGCGACGTTGCCGAGGTCGTAGTCGACGACGCGGGTGCGGTGGCCGGCGCGTTCGGCTTCGGCGGCGGTCAGGCCGACCGAGGCGACCTCGGGGTCGGTGAAGACGACCTGGGGTACGGCGGCGGTGTCGGCGGTCGCGGCGTGCGCGCCCCAGCGGCCGGTGTCGAGGTCGGTGGTGCCCTGGGCGCGTGCCGCGATGGCGGCGCCCGCGATACGGGCCTGGTATTTGCCCTGGTGGGTGAGGAGCGCGCGGTGGTTGACGTCGCCGACGCCGTACAGCCAGCCGTCCGCCACGCCCCGTACCCGGCAGGTGTCGTCCACCTCCAGCCAGGTGCCGGGCTCCAGGCCCACCGTCTCCAGGCCGATGTCGTCGGTGCGCGGCGCGCGGCCGGTGGCGAACAGGACCTCGTCGGCGACGATCTGCTCGCCGCCGTCCAGGACGACGGTGGCGGGCCCGTTGGGCATCTCGCGCCGTACGGCGGTCACGGACACGCCGGTGCGGACGGTGGCGCCCGCCTCGGTCAGCGCCTCGGCGACCAGTTCGCCCGCGAAGGGCTCCATCTTGGGCAGCAGCCCGCCGCCGCGCACCAGGAGGGTCACGGCGGAGCCCAGGGCCCGCCAGGCGGTGGCCATTTCGACGCCCACGACGCCGCCGCCGACCACCACCAGGCGCGGCGGCACGGACTGGGCGCTGGTCGCCTCGCGGCTGGTCCAGGGGCGGGCCGCCGTGAGTCCGGGCAGGTCGGGGAGGAGGGCGCGGCTGCCGGTGCACACGGCGACGGCGTGCCGGGCGGTGAGCACGCGCTCGTCCGCGCCGGTGGCGACCACCACGCGCCGGGGCCCGTCGAGGCGGGCCTTGCCGCGTACGAAGTCGATGCCGGCCGAGTCCAGCCACTGGACCTGGCCGTCGTCCTTCCAGTGCGATGTGAACGCGTCGCGGTGCGCGAGCACCGCCTTGGTGTCCAGCGGCGCGGACGCGGCCTGGTGCAGGCCGGGCACACGGCGCGCGTCGGCGCGGGCGGTGACCGGGCGCAGCAGCGCCTTGCTGGGCATGCAGGCCCAGTACGAGCATTCGCCGCCGACCAGCTCGCTCTCCACGATCACCGCGCTCAGGCCGAGGGCGCGGGCCCGGTCGGCCACGTTCTCGCCGGTCGGCCCGGCGCCCAGCACGATGACGTCGTACGTGTCCCGGCCTGCGGTGTCCGTGGTCGTTGGCATCGTCATCGCTCCCTGCGTCGGCGTCGCGGCGGTCGGGTCCATCCTCGTGCCGGACGCCCGGCCCGGCCACACGTATCGGGGCATTCGCGGGCGGGGCCCGCTCAGCCCTCCCGGCGCTCCACGGCCTGCTTGGCCTCCGCCAGTCCGGCGCCGGTCAGCTCCCGGTACCGCTTGATCGCCTCGATCTTCCTGCCCTTGTGCAGCAACGCGTCGATCTCGGCCATGCCCTCGGGGCCGGTCTCCTCCACTCCCAGGTGTTCCATGATCAGGTCGAGCTTGCGGTCGATCCGCCGGAGTCTGCGGTCCAGCGCCTTGTGGCGCACGTCCGCGGAGGAGGCGAGCACGACGATGACGACGACGGCGGCGGCGATGGCCGTCCAGAGTTCGGAGTTCATGGCCACGACCTTAAAAGGTCCTGGCCCCTGGAAAGGTCCCGGTCAGAACACCTTCCCGGGGTTGAGCAGCCCCAGCGGGTCGAAGACCGCCTTGATGCCGCGGTGCATCTCCAGGCCCACCGGGCCCAGCTCGCGGGCCAGCCATTGCTTCTTCAGGACGCCGACGCCGTGCTCGCCGGTGATGGTGCCGCCCAGTTCCAGGCCGAGTGCCATGATCTCGTCGAAGGACTCGCGGGCGCGCCGGGACTCGTCGTGGTCGGCCGGATCGAAGCAGACGGTGGGGTGGGTGTTGCCGTCGCCCGCGTGGGCGCAGACGCCGATGGTCAGGCCGTACTTCTCGGCGATGGCGGCGGTGCCGTCGAGCATCGCGGCGAGCCGCGAGCGCGGTACGCACACGTCGTCGATCATCGTGGCGGACTTCACGCGTTCCAGGGCGGTCAGGGTCAGCCGCCGGGCCTGGAGGAGCAGGTCGGATTCGGCCGGGGTGTCGGCCGGTACGACGTCGGTGGCTCCGGCGGCCGTGCACAGCGCGCCGACGGCGGCGAGGTCGGCGGCCGGGTCGGGGGTGTCGAAGGCGGCCAGCAGGAGCGCTTCGGTGCTCTCGGGCAGTCCCATGTGGGACATCGCGTTGACGGCGCGGATGCTCGTACGGTCCATGAGTTCGAGCAGCGCGGGGGCGTGGCCGCGGGCCATGATCTCGCAGACGGCGTCGCACGCGGCGGCGGTGGAGGGGAACTCGGCGGCGAGCGCGAGCTGCTGGGGCGGCTCGGGTTTGAGGGCGAGCACGGCGCGTACGACGATGCCGAGGCTGCCCTCGGAGCCGACGAACAGCCGGGTGAGGTCGTAGCCCGCGACGCCCTTGGCGGTGCGCCGGCCGGTCTTCAGCAGCCGCCCGTCGGCGAGGACGACGTCCAGGCCGAGGACGTACTCGGCGGTGACGCCGTACTTGACGCAGCACAGGCCGCCGGAGGCGGTGCCGATGTTGCCGCCGATGGAACACTCCTCCCAGCTGGAGGGGTCCGGCGGGTAGTACAGGCCGTGTTCGTTGACGGCGCGGGAGAGCACCGCGTTTATCACGCCGGGCTCGACGACCGCGATCCGGTCGACGGGGTTGATCTCGATGATCCGGTCCATCTTGACCAGGGAGAGCACGATGCAGCCGTCGGAGGCGTTGGCGGCGCCCGAGAGGCCCGTACGGGCGCCCTGGGGGACGACCGGGACGCGCAGTGCGGTGGCGGTGCGCATCACGTGCTGGACCTGTTCGACCGTACGCGGCAGGACGACCACGGCCGGGCTGCCGGCCTCGCAGAAGCTCGCCATGTCGTGGGCGTAGGCGCCGGTGACGTCGGGGTCGGTGAGGACCGCTTCCCCGGGGAGGCCGTCGCGCAGGCGTGCGATGAGGTCCATGCCGCCAGCCTCCCATCCGTGGGCCGTACACGGAAGATCCCCTCCCGCACCCGGGCGGCGGTGTCCGGGTGCGGGAGCGCCGCTCCCCGCGGGAAGGGCCGCGGCCCCGCCGGGTCAGGGTCCGGCGGGGCCGCGGGGTGGGGGGTGGCGTTCAGGGGGCCCTGAGAACAGGGCCGGTCGCGGGCCGGCGGTCAGAGGTTGCCGCGCCGCTCCTGCTCCCGCTCGATCGCCTCGAACAGGGCCTTGAAGTTGCCCTTGCCGAAGCCCATCGAGCCGTGCCGCTCGATCAGTTCGAAGAAGACGGTGGGGCGGTCCTGGACGGGCTTGGTGAAGATCTGCAGCAGGTAGCCGTCCTCGTCCCGGTCGACCAGGATCTTCAGCTCGCGCAGCGTCCCGACCGGGACGCGGGTCTCGCCCGCCCACTCGCCGAGGGTGTCGTAGTAGGAGTCCGGGGTGTCCAGGAACTCGACGCCGGCCGCGCGCATGGCCCGGACGCTGGCGACGATGTCGTTGGTGGCCAGGGCGATGTGCTGGCAGCCGGGGCCGCCGTAGAACTCCAGGTATTCGTCGATCTGCGACTTCTTCTTGGCGATGGCCGGCTCGTTGAGCGGGAACTTCACCTTGCGGGTGCCGTCCGCGACCACCTTCGACATCAGCGCGCTGTATTCGGTGGCGATGTCCGAGCCGACGAACTCCTTCATGTTCGTGAAGCCCATGACGTTGTTGTAGAAGGCCACCCACTCGTCCATCTTGCCGAGTTCGACGTTGCCGACGCAGTGGTCGATGGCCTGGAAGCGGCGCGCGCCGGGCTCGACGATCGGGTCGGCGGCGACGTAGCCGGGCAGGTAGGGGCCTTCGTAATCGGTGCGCTCGACCAGGGTGTGGCGGGTCTTGCCGTACGTGGCGATGGAGGCGCGTACGACGACGCCGTGCTCGTCCTTGGTCTCGTACGGCTCCTCTATGCCGGTGGCGCCGTGCTCCAGGGCGTAGGCGTAGGCGGCGCGCGCGTCCGGCACCTCTATGGCGAGGTCGATGACGCCGTCACCGTGCGCGGCGACGTGGTCGGCCAGGAAGTGGCCCCAGTCGGTCGCCGGCTTGATGACGGAGGTGAAGACGAAGCGGGCGCTGCCGGATTCGAGCACGTAACTGGCGGTCTCGCGGCTGCCGTTCTCCGGTCCGGAGTAGGCGACGCGCTTCATGCCGAAGGCGGTGGCGTAGTAGTGCGCTGCCTGCTTGGCGTTGCCGACGGCGAAGACGACCGCGTCCATCCCCTTGACCGGGAAGGGATCGGCCTGCCGCGCACTCGTGGGGGTGGTGTGGTCCGTGGTCTGAGTCATGGCGGCAGGCTCTCCCCGGCCCACACAATGCGCAATAGTTTGCACATTCACTGGGCAGTATGCACAGCGAATCGTGCAATTCACCGGACGATTCGTACATGATGACCATCAATTTCGGAGGCAACGGCCGTGGCGATCGATCATTTGGACGGCAGGCTGCTGGAGCTGCTCGCCGAGGAACCGCGCATCGGCGTACTGGAGGCGTCGCGCCGGCTCGGCGTGGCGCGCGGGACGGCGCAGGCGCGCCTGGACCGGCTTCAGTCGAACGGAGTGATCCGGGGTTTCGGGCCCGACGTGGACCCCGCGGCGCTCGGCTATCCGGTGACCGCGTTCGCCACGCTGGAGATCAAACAGGGCCAAGGGGCCGACGTCCGGGCGCACTTGGCGTCCGTACCCGAAGTGCTGGAGCTGCATACAACGACGGGACATGGGGACATGCTGTGCAGGCTCGTTGCCCGTTCGAACGCCGACTTGCAGCGGGTCATCGACCTGGTTGTGGGTTTTGATGGCATCATGCGGGCTTCCACCGCCATTGTCATGGAAAACCCGGTTCCATTGCGCATCATCCCGCTGGTCAAGCAAGCCGCGGGGGACTGACCGAGGAGGGCGCGTGTGAGCTTCTGGGAGTACCTCGGCAGCCGGCACACCCAGCTGCTGACGGACACGTTTCAGCACGCCAGCGCCGTCTTCCAGTGCATGGTGCTGGCCACCGTGCTCGGGGTGCTGCTCGGCGTCGCCACCTACCGCAGCGAGTGGGCCGGGAACCTGGCCACCGCCACCACCGCGACGATCCTGACGGTGCCCTCGCTGGCCCTGATCGGCCTGCTGGTGCCGATCGTCGGCCTCGGCGTGGCACCGACCGTCATCGCCCTGACGCTGTACGGGCTGCTGCCGGTGGTGCGCAACGCCGTCGTCGGCCTGCGCGGCGTCGACCCCGCGCTGATCGACGCCGCCAGGGGCATCGGGATGTCCCGTACGGCCCGGCTGCTGCGGGTGGAACTGCCGCTGGCCTGGCCGCCGATCCTGACCGGCATCCGGGTCTCGACCCAGATGCTGATGGGCATCGCGGCCATCGCCGCCTATGCCTCGGGCCCCGGCCTGGGCAACGAGATCTTCCGCGGCATCTCGTCGCTGGGCAGCGCCAACGCGCTCAACCAGGTGCTGTCCGGGACGCTCGGCATCGTCGTCCTGGCCCTGCTCTTCGACGCCGCGTACGTACTGATCGGACGCCTGACCATTCCCAGGGGGATCCGTGCCTGAGACCACCGCATCCGGCGCCGGCATCGCGCTGGAGCACCTGACCAAGCGGTACCCGGGCGCCCCGGCGCCCGCGGTCGACGACGTGAGCATGGAGATCAAGCCGGGCGAGACGGTGATCCTCGTCGGGCCCTCGGGGTGCGGCAAGTCCACCACCCTGAAGATGATCAACCGGCTGATCGAGCCCACCTCCGGGACCATCCGGATCGGCGACGAGGACGTGACCGGCATCGACCCGGTCGGGCTGCGCCGCAAGGTCGGTTACGCGATCCAGTCGTCCGGCCTGTTCCCGCACATGACCGTGGCGCAGAACATCGCGCTCGTACCGAAGATGGTCGGCTGGAAGAAGGCGAAGGTGGACAGCCGCGTCGAGGAGATGCTCGACCTGGTGGGCCTGGACCCGCGCGAGTTCCACGGCCGCTACCCGCGCCAGCTCTCCGGCGGGCAGCAGCAGCGCGTCGGCGTGGCGCGCGCGCTGGCCGCCGACCCGCCCGTCCTGCTGATGGACGAGCCGTTCGGCGCGGTGGACCCGATCACCCGCGACCACCTCCAGGACGAGCTGATCCGGCTCCAGCACGAGCTGCGCAAGACGATCGTCTTCGTCACCCACGACTTCGACGAGGCGATCAAGCTGGGCGACCGGATCGCGGTGCTGCGCGAGCACTCGCACATCGCCCAGTTCGACACCCCCGAGGCCATCCTCACCAACCCCGCCGACGACTTCGTCTCCGGCTTCGTGGGCGCGGGAGCGGCGCTCAAGCGCCTGAACCTCACCCGTGTACGGGACGTGGGCGTGGTCGACTTCCCCACCGCTTCCGTGGAGGACCCGCTCCAGTCGATCTTCGACCTGCTGCGCTCCGGCACCACCAACGAGGTGCTGCTGCTGGACAGACACCGGCGCCCGTACAAGTGGCTGCGCCGCGGCGACCTGATGCGCGCCAAGGGCTCGCTGGCCCGCGCCGGCACGCTCGTGCACGACACGGTCACCCGCGACGCGACGCTGCGCGACGCGCTGGAGGCGGTGCTGACCGACAACGCGGGCCGGGTCGCGGTGACCGGGCGGCGCGGCGCGTACATCGGCGTGGTGGACATGGAGACGCTGATGAACAACGTCCACGACCTGCTGGAGGCGGACCGGCTCGACGCCCTGGAGCACCGGCACGAACTGGAGGAGCAGCGCGCCCGGCACACCCGGCTGGCCCAGGAGGGCGTCGATCCGGCGGGCGGCGCGCACGGAGTCAAGGCGTGAGCCCCCGGGACGAGCGCCGGCCGCCGAAGGACGAGCGGCCGGCGGGCGAGCACGAAGTACGCGGCGTACGGTTCCGCGACGAGGCGGCGGCCGCCGGGGAGCGCGGACCGCTCCTGACGGCCGAGCCGGAGCCCGCCGCACCGGCCACCCGGCCGCCCCGCCGGATCACCTGGAAGAAGGTGGTCACGGTGCCCGCCGTGCTGGCGGCGGTGCTGCTCGCCACCTGGCTGTGGTTCCGCGGCACCCGCCTGGACTCGATCGCGCACCAGGCGGTGGACGGCGGCAAGGTGTGGCTCGCGCTGCGCCAGCACATCCAGCTGACCGCCGTCTCGACCTTCTTCGTACTGATCATCGCGCTGCCGCTGGGCATCGCGCTGACCCGCGCCAAACTGCGCAGGGCCGCGCCGGCCGCGGTCGCGGTGGCCAACCTCGGGCAGGCGGTGCCCGCCCTGGGCCTGCTCGTCCTGCTGGTCATCTGGCTGGGCATCGGCCCGGAGGCCGCCGTCATCGGCATGGTCCTGTACGCCGTACTGCCGGTGCTGGCCAACACCATCGCGGGCCTGAAGGCCATCGACCCGACGCTGACCGAGGCGGCCCGCGGCATCGGCATGTCGGCGCCCGGGGTGCTGGGCAAGGTCGAACTGCCGCTGGCCGTGCCGCTGATCCTGGCGGGCGTGCGCAACGCGCTGGTCCTGAATGTGGGCACCGCGACACTGGCCACCTTCGGCGGTGGCGGCGGCCTCGGCGACCTGATCTCGGCGGGCATCATCACCCAGCGCATGCCGGTGCTGGTGCTCGGCTCCGTCCTGACGGTGGTGCTGGCGCTGTTCGTCGACTGGCTGGCGTCCCTCGTCGAGCTGCTGCTGCGCCCGCGCGGGCTGGAGGTGGGGGAAGGATGACCCGAGGACGGCGATGGCGCCGTACGGTACCGGCGGCGGCCGGGTGCCTGCTGCTGGCCGCGGCCGGGCTGAGCGGCTGCGGCCTGGTCAGCGGCAGCCCGATGAGCGACGACGTACGGCCCGGCACGGTCGGCCGGGGGCTGCCGCTGAAGGGCGCCGAGCTGACCGTGACCTCGAAGGAGTTCACCGAGAACATCATCCTGGGCCAGATCATGGGCCTGGCCTTCAAGGCGGCCGGCGCCACGGTCGTGGACAAGACCAACATCCAGGGCACGATCGGCGCCCGCGAGGCGGTCAAGTCCGGTACGGCGGACGGGATGTACGAGTACACCGGCACCGGCTGGATCACCCACCTCGGCCACGAGAAGCCCATCGCGGACCCGCGGAAGCAGTGGGAGGCGGTGCGCGACGGCGACCGGGCCAACGGCGTCGAGTGGCTGCCGCAGTCGAAGCTGAACAACACGTACGCGCTGGCGCTCAACCCCGGGCACTACAAGCAGCTCGGTACCGAGACGCTGTCGGACGTCGCCGAGCTGTCCCGCAAGAACCCGGGCGCGGTCACGCTGTGCGCGGAGGCCGAGTTCTCCGCCCGTAACGACGGCCTGCCGGGCATGGCCAAGGCGTACGGCATGCAGATCCCGGCCGGCAACATCAAGAAGATGACCAGCGGCGTCGTCTACACACAGGTGGCCGAGGGCCGGGCCTGCACCTTCGGTGAGGTGTACACGACCGACGGCCGGATCAAGGCGATGGGCCTGCACGTCCTCAAGGACGACAAGCACTTCTTCCCGAACTACAACGCGGCGCCCGAGATGAACGCGGCGACGATGAAGAAGTACCCGCAGATCGCGGACATCCTGGCGCCGATCACCGCGGCCCTGGACAACACCGTCGCGCAGTCCCTGAACGGGAAGGTGGACGTGGAGGGGCAGGACCCGCACGAGGTCGCCAAGAACTGGATGATCGAGAAGGGGTTCATCAAGGCCGGCGGCTGAGGGCCGGGCCCGGGCCTTTTTGCGTCCGCGCTCAGCAGCTGGGGACCGTACCTCCGGACTTCAGCGCCTTGAGCGCGTCCACCGTGCCGGAGAGCGTGCTGACGGGGACCAGCCGCATGCCCTCCGGCAGCTCGGCCTGCGCGTCCTTGCACTCCGACTTGGGGACGAGGAAGACCTTGGCGCCGTCCCGGCCCGCGGCCTGCGTCTTCAGGGACACCCCGCCGACCGCGCCGACCTCGCCGTCCGCGGTGATCGTTCCGGTGCCCGCGATCTTCTGCCCGCCGGTCAGGTCGCCGCCCTTGCCGTCCCCGGCCAGCTTGTCGATGATGCCCAGCGAGAACAGCAGGCCCGCGCTGGGCCCGCCGATCGTGCCCAGGTCCAGCTTGACCTGCACGTCCTTGTCGCTCTTGTGCAGATAGTTCAGCGCGGCGCGGGTGGCGACGTCCTGGGAGGAGCGCATGTCCTTCAGGTTGTGCTCCACGGCCTTCTCGGCGGTGTCGCCGACCGGGTAGACCGACTCGACCGGCATCACGGCCTGGTCCGTACGGAACCAGCCCTTGACGATGTCCGGCAGCCGCACCGTGGCGTCCGGGCCGGTCGCCACGATCGCCGCCATCCGCAGCTGGCCGCTGGTCTCGCGGGTCGGCGCGCCGCTGATCGTGATCACCTGTTTGCCCTTGTGCTTGCCGAGCACATCCGCCGTGTCGCCGGGGAAGGCGACCGAGAACGGCAGCGGAGCGAAGGCCGCGGTGGCGAGGAGCGCGAGGACGAGGGCGGTGCAGATCCCGAGGGCGCGAGTGCGAGAAGACACCCCGCCACCCTAGATGACCTGTGCCCCCGGCCGGTCACCACGGGGCGCCGCCGGGGGCTCCGCCGGCCCGGATCACCGCAGCGCTTCGGACACCTCACGGGCCGCCTCGACCACCCGCGGCCCGACCCGCTCCGGCACCGTATCGGCGAGCATCACCACGCCGACGCTGCCCTCGATGCCGCTCACCCCGAGCAGCGGGGCCGCCGCGCCGCTCGCGCCCGCCTCCAACTCGCCGTGCGTCAGGGCCAGTCCGGCGTCCTCGATATGGCCCTGGCGGGCCTTGAGTATCGCCCGCCCGGCCGCGCCCCGGTCCAGCGGATGCCGGAAGCCCGCGCGGTAGGCGACGTGGTAGTCGGTCCAGGACGGCTCGACGACGGCCACGGCCAGCGCCTCGGTGCCGTCCACGAGCGTGAGGTGGGCGGTGGCGCCGATGTCCTCGGCCAGCGCGCGCAGGGCGGGCAGCGCCGCCTCCCGCACCAGCGGGTGCACCTGGCGGCCCAGGCGCAGCACGCCCAGGCCCACCCGGGCCCGGCCGCCGATGTCGCGGCGCACCAGGGCGTGCTGCTCCAGGGTGGCGAGCAGGCGGTAGACCACGGTCCGGTTGACCCCCAGTTTGGTGGACAGCTCCGTGACGGTCAGGCCGTGGTCGGTGTCGGCGAGCAGTTTGAGGACGCGCAGTCCTCGGTCGAGCGTCTGGGAGGTCTCCGCGGTCACGACGCCCCCTCCTCGGGTGAGTGGCGGCTCATGGCGCGGGGTGCGCTGCCGGTCCCGGGGCAGCGCGCGCAAAGAGGCCGCCGGCCGCATGGCACCGGCTGCGCTCCGCGGCGGCGCTGCCACGGGGCGTGTGCGTGACCGGGACAGTAGCGAGCCGGTCCGGTGAGCGGAAGAGTCCGTCCAGAATCCGGTCTTCCGTGCCCGGAATGTCCCTGAAGATCCTCGGGGCGCGGTGGGGCGCCGGGGGCATGCCCCCTTTCGGCCTGGGTCACAACACCCGCGCGCCCGGCCATACACAAGGCGTCCGGCCAGGGACACGCGCGCCCGGCCAGGGACACGCGCCTCCGGCCAGGGACACGACGGCGGGGCAGCATACGGCCGGTCGCCGTACGCTGCCCCGCCGGGAGGCCGCGGCCCGAAACGGTGTCCGGGCCGGGTCACCTCACTTCATGCGCGTGGCCCACTCCCGTACCTTCTTGATCCGCTCGTTGAGCTGCCCGGCGGTGGCCTCCGCGCTCGGCGGGCCGCCGCACACCCGGCGCAGCTCGGTGTGGATCACGCCGTGCGGCTTGCCGCTCTGGTGGACATACGCACCGACCAGGGTGTTCAGCTGCTTGCGCAGCTCCAGCAGCTCCTTGTGCGTGACCACCGGGCGCCGCTCGGCGGGCAGCTCCAGCAGGTCGGCCTCCTCGGCCGGCTTCTTCTTGCTGTGCGCGATCTGCCGCGCCTGCCGCTTCTGGAGCAGCATCTGCACCTGGTCCGGCTCCAGCAGCCCGGGGATGCCGAGGTAGTCCTGCTCCTCCTCGCTGCCCGCGTGCGCCTGCATGCCGAACTCGGCGCCGTCGTAGAGCACCCGGTCGAAGACCGCCTCGGACTCCAGCGCCTCGAAGGAGAACTGCTCCTGCTCGCCGGTGTCCTCATCCTGCTGCTTGTTGGCCTCGTCCATCTCCTTCTCGGACTCGGCGTACGGGTCCTCCTCGCCGTCCTTCTTCGGCTTGTCCAGGACGTGGTCGCGCTCGACCTCCATCTCGTTGGCGAAGGTGAGCAGCGACGGCACGGTGGGCAGGAAGACGGACGCGGTCTCGCCGCGCTTGCGGGACCGTACGAAGCGGCCCACCGCCTGCGCGAAGAACAGCGGCGTGGAGATGGTCGTCGCGTACACGCCGACCGCGAGGCGCGGTACGTCGACGCCCTCGGACACCATGCGGACCGCGACCATCCACCGGTCGTCGGAGTGCGAGAAGTCGTCGATGCGCTGCGAGGCGCCGCTGTCGTCGGACAGGACGAGGGTGGCGCCCTCGCCCGTTATCTCGCGGATCAGCTTGGCGTACGCGCGGGCCTGCTCCTGGTCGGAGGCGATCACCAGCGCGCCGGCGTCCGGTATCGCCTTGCGCACCTCGGTCAGCCGCTGGTCGGCGGCCTTGAGCACCTTGGGCATCCAGTCGCCGCGCGGGTCCAGCGCGGTGCGCCACGCCTGCGAGACGGCGTCCTTGGTCATCGGCTCGCCGAGCCGGGCCGCGATCTCGTCGCCGGCCTTGGTGCGCCAGCGCATGCTGCCGCTGTACGACAGGAAGATCACCGGGCGCACGACGCCGTCGCTGAGCGCGTTGCCGTAGCCGTAGGTGTAGTCGGCGGCGCTGCGCCGGATGCCGTCGTCGCCCTCCTCGTACGTGACGAAGGGGATCGGGTTGGTGTCGGAGCGGAACGGCGTACCGGTCAGCGCGAGCCGCCGGGTGGCCGGCTCGAAGGCCTCCAGGCACGCCTCGCCCCAGGACTTGGAGTCACCGGCGTGGTGGATCTCGTCGAGGATGACCAGCGTCTTGCGCTGCTCGATGCGGTTGCGGTGCAGCATCGGACGCACGCCGACACCCGCGTACGTGATCGCGATGCCGTGGTACTCCCGGCCGAGCGGACCCGCGCTGTACTCCGGGTCCAGCTTGATGCCTACGCGGGCGGCGGCCTCCGCCCACTGCTTCTTCAGGTGCTCGGTGGGCGCGACCACGGTCACCTGCTGCACGACGTGGTGGTGCAGCAGCCAGGAGGCGAGGGTGAGCGCGAAGGTGGTCTTTCCCGCGCCGGGCGTCGCGACCGCGAGGAAGTCGCGCGGCTGCGTCTGGATGTACCGGTCCATCGCGGCCTGCTGCCAGGCGCGCAGCTTGTTGGCGGTACCCCACGGGGCCCGTCCGGGGAAGGCCGGGGACAGGTGGTGGTTGTTGGTGGCGCTGGTGGTGGTAGTCACGGTCTCCGTCGGGCTGGCTCGGCGATCGGCAACCGCGTCAGCCTAACGCTCCGCGGGGGCCGACGGCGTGCGCGGCCCGGACGCCGGTGCCGCCTTCCCGCCACCGGCGGCGGCCACAACGAGGCCGTCACCGGTGGGCTTCAGGCGCGTGGCCACCCACGATCCGGTGAGGGCCACGGCCGCCATGGTGACGAAGACCGCGGCGAAGGCGGCGGGCTGACCCCCGGATGCGGCGTTGGTCACGTCCGGCGTGGCGTGCGCGCCGACCGCGCCGCCGCCGAAGGCGCTGAACAGCAGCCCGCTGATCCCGACGAAGGTGATGTTGCCGAGGGCGTCCGAGACCTGGAGCGAGGCCGAGTTGCTGCCCGCCTCCTCCGGCGGCGACAGCTTCAGCAGCAGCACACTCCCGCTGGAAATGTTCAGCCCCATGCCGAACCCGGCCACGACCCACGCCACCGCCACGATCCACACCGGCACGCCGGGGACGAGCACCAGCGGCACGATCAGGATCGCCGTCGTCATCAGCACCATCCCGATCCCCATGATCCGCTCCCGGTACGGCTCCAGGCGCGGCCGGCTCTGGGTGTACGAGCCGAGGGCCCAGGTGAGGCCGCCGCCGGTCAGCGAGAGCCCGGCCAGCGTGGTGGACAGACCGCGCTCCGTGACGAGCATCAGCGGAATGAAACTCTCGGCGGCGAGCAGGGAGCCGGCCGCCAGCCCGCGAATCAGCACGACGGACGGCAGCCCGCGAGCGGCCCGGAACGTCCCCCTGGGCAGCAGCCGAACCACGGTCGGCACCAGCAGCGCGAGCCCCGCGACCGCGGGCAGCACGGCAACCCAGTCGCGCCGCTGCGCCGCGTACTGCAGGAGCCCGGCGCCCGCGGCCACCGCCAGCGCGAGCAGGATGCGGCGCCGGTCCATCCGCTCCTCCCCCTGCCGGGGCGGCAGCTTGCGCAGCGCGGGCAGCATGACCGTCAGCGGCAGCAGCACGAGTACGGGTATGGACAGAAACACCCAGCGCCAGCCCAGGTGCTCGGTGACCGTCCCGGCGACCAGCGGCCCGACGATCACCGGCAGCACCCAGGCGGCGGAGAAGGCCGCGAGCACGGACGGCCGCAGCGCTTCCGGATACGCGCGGGAGACCACGACATAGAGCGCGACGATGACCAGTCCCCCACCGATCCCCTGCACCCCACGCCCCACCACGAACAGCCACATCTGCTGCGCCGACCCCGCGACCACCAGCCCCGCGGCGAACGTCGCGATCCCCGTGAACAGCGGCGCGAGCGGCCCGCCCCGGTCGCACCACTCCCCCGACAGCGCCATCGCGAACAGGCTCGCCGTGAAGTACGCGGAGAAGGCGAACGCGTACAACGCGATGCCGTCCAGGGCCTGCCCGACCGCCGGCATGGCGGTGGTCACGGCACTCGCCTCGAACGCGATGAGCGAGACGACGGAGATGATCCCGAGCGTCAGCGCCCGGTACGTACGGCCGAGGACACCTTCGGCGGTCGGGGCGGTCACGGGCTCGGTGGCGAGGGGGGCTTCGGAGGCGTCGCGCGGGTCCACGGCAGTCATGCGCTCAGGGTAAGAGGCGTAACTGAGCTGCGCCCCTGTCGCGGGGCGGAGATCGTCTCGGCCGTTGGAACTAGGTGCACGGCCGCGAGGGGCACTTGGGTGTGCCGCCTGGGTATGTCCCCCCGCACGGTGCTCCCTCTAGGCTCCCGGTATGGCGCCGCCGAAATGCATCGACGAGAGCTGTGCCGTGGTGGCCATCGCCGCCTCCGCGGGCGGGGTGTTCGCGCTGCTGGAGCTGTTCGGCTCCTTCACCTCGGGCCCTCCCGTACCGATGCTGGTGGTGCAGCACCTGAGCCCGCGGCACCGCACGGTGCTCGACACGGTCCTCCAACGGCGCACCCGGGTGCCGGTCACGCTGGCCCGGGACGGCGAACGGGCCGCCGCCGGCCGGGTCCACCTGGCACCTCCCGACCGGCACCTGCTCATCGATCCGGACGGCACACTGCGGCTGGCCGACACGGCGCGCGTGAACGGGGTCAGGCCCGCGGCGGACCGCCTGTTCACCTCGCTCGCCGAGCACTACGGACAGCGGGCCTGGGTCTTCGTGCTCAGCGGTACGGGCAGTGACGGCGCGCGGGGCGCCCGGGCCGTCAGGGACCGCGGCGGCACCGTGGTGGTGCAGGACCCGGACACCGCCGACTACCCCGGCATGCCCGAAGCCGCCCTGCAGGCCGGCGCCGTGGACCACGTGCTCCCCCTGCACGCGATCGAATCAATGATCCGCTCCTTCGCCCATTCCGCCCCGGACCCGTGAACACCACATTGCAACCTCATGGCACCCCGCCCGGCCCCCTTGCCCCTCCCCCGGCCCCCCGGCCTAGTCTCGGACCAGCTCACCAACACGGCCGTGTGCCCGAGCGGTTGAGGGGCCGGACTGCAAATCCGGTTACGTCGGTTCGAATCCGATCACGGCCTCGGTCATGGGTGAAGGCGGCTCCGTATGCGTACGGGGCCGCCTTCCCGCGCGTACGGCGCGCCTACTGCTGCGCCACCTGCGCCACCGCCGCCTGCGGCCGGATCGGCAGGCGGCCTATCGGGCGGCCCGTGGCGGCGCGTACGGCGGAGGCGACCGCGGCCGGGGAGGTGACGACCGGGACGGCGCTGGCCGGTTTGGCGCCGAAGGGGGCTACCACGTCGCGTTCCTCGACGAGTTTGACGATGCGGATGTCGGGGGCGTCGAGGGCCGTGGGCATGGCGTAGCCGGTGAGGTCGGGGTGGCGGATCTGGCCGCGGGTGGTGCGGAGGTTCTCCATGAGGGCCGCGCCGAGGCCCTGGGTGACGCCGGCTTCGATACGGGCGCGGAGCTGGCGCGGGTTGAGGACCCGGCCGACGTCCTGGGCGACGGTCATCTCCACGACGCGGATGGTGCCGAGTTCGATGTCGACGTCCGCGACGCAGCGGATGGCGCAGAAGGCGAGGCCCACGAAGGCGTCGCCCTGGCCGGTCTCGTCCAGGGGCTCGGTCGGGTGGGGGCGGCACTGGGCGGTGGCCCAGAGTTCCTTGCCGTCGAGGGCCTCGGCGACGGTGGTGCTGAGCACGCCGTCGTACGAGGTGATCTTGCCGTCGGTGATCTGGAGGAGTTCGGTGGACATGCCGAACTTGTGGGCCAGCGGCTGGAGGAGCTGGGTGCGCACCATCTTGGCGGCGCGTTCGACGGCACCGCCGGAGACCCAGGTGTGCCGGCCGTGGCAGGCGCGCCCGGCGGACGGCTGGTCGGTGTCGACGGGGGCGACGTGCACCTCTTCGACGCCCAGGGTCTCCTGGACGATCTGCCGGGCGAGGGTGGAGAAGCCGGAGCCGGTCTCGACCGCGGCACACAGCACGGTGGCGACCGAGCCGCTGACCTTGACCGTGGCGGTGGAGACCTCGTCGGCGCCCTCCGCGCCGAGCATGTGGACCATGCCGAGCGCGTAGCCGACGCCGCGGCGCACCGCGGACGGCTCGCCCGCGCCCTCCAGGCCGCCGGGCAGCAGCCAGTCCTCCTCGGGGGTGTCCTTGGGGAGTTCGGGCAGCGGCTCGTCCTTGACGGCGCGCAGCAGTTCGGCGACCGGCGCCGGGCAGGTGACGGTCTGGCCGGTGGGCAGCAGGTCGCCGGTGGCCATGACGTTGCGCAGCCGCAGCTCGGCCGGGTCCATGCCCAGCTTGGCGGCCAGCTTGTCCATCTGGCCTTCGTAGGCGGCGCACACCTGCATCGCGCCCTCGCCGCGCAGATGCCCGGACGGCGGGTTGTTCGTGCGGACCGCCCAGCCCTCGACGAAGGCGTGCGGGACGACGTACGGGCCGCAGGCGAAGGAGACGGCGGCGGCCAGCGCCTCGGCGGAGGTGTCCGCGTACGCGCCCGCGTCCATCAGGATCTGCGCCTCGACCTTGACCAGCTTGCCTTCGGCGTCCGCGTGGTGGCGGTAGCGCAGGAGGGTGGGGTGGCGGTGGGCGTGGCCGAGGAAGGACTCCTCGCGGGTGGCGGTCAGTTTGACCGGGCAGCCGGTGCGCAGGGCGAGCAGCCCGAGGGCGAGCTGCATGCCGGGATCCTCGCGGTCCGCGGTGGCGCCGGGCACGCCCGTAACGACGATACGGACCCGTTCCGGCGCCAGCCCGAAGCAGGCGGCGGCCAGGTCGCGGTCGGCGTGCGGGTCGGTGGAGGCGGTGTAGATCTCGACGCCGCCGTCCGGGCGCGGCACCGCGAGCCCGGCCTCGGCGCCGATCGGCGCCGGGTCCTGGCGGCCGATGCGGTACAGGCCCTCGACGATGGTCTCGCCCACCACCTCGGGGTCGCCGAAGTGCAGCGGGATGTGCCGGATCAGGTTGCCGTCCGGGTGCAGCGGCTCCGCCTCGAAGGCGAGTTGGGGGTCGGTGACCGGCTCCAGGACCTCGTATTCGACGGCGATGGCGGCCGCCGCCAGCCGGGCCGTGTCGGGGTGGTCGGCGGCGACGGCGGCGATCGGCTCACCGTGGTGACGGACCACGTCGTGGGCGAAAACGGGGCGGTCGGGCGTGCCCCTGCCGTGCCCGGGGTCGCCCGGTACGTCCGCGTGCGTGACGACGGCCCGTACGCCCGGCATCTCGGCGGCCGGCCCGGTGTCCACCGACAGGATGCGGGCGCTGGCGTGCGGGGAGCGCAGCACCGCCGCCCACAGCAGGCCCTCGGCCCACAGGTCGGAGGCGTACGGGAAGACGCCCTCCGTCTTGGCGGGCGCGTCCGCGGACGGCAGGGAGACGCCGATGCCGTGCGGCGGCTCGGCGGGGAGGGGGACGCCCGCGGCGGGGGTGGCGGTGACGGCGCCGCCCTCGGGTGTGCCGGTCATGCGGAGCCTCCGGACTGCGGATCTGCGCCCGGGCCGTGGGGGTGCGGCCCGTGGGGGTGGTGGCCGTGGGATGCGGGGCCCTGCGGGTCGGCGGGGCCCGCCTGGTGCGGGATGCGGGGGGTGCCGGGCTCCTCGGGGGCGGCGGCCGCGGCCTCTTCGGCGGCTGCCGCGGCGTCGGCACGGTTACGGGCGACCTCGTTGACCGCGTCGAGCACGCCCCGGTAGCCCGAGCAGCGGCACAGGTTGCCGCACAGCGCCTGGCGCGTCTCCAGCTCGGTGGGCGCGTGGTTGCCTTCCAGCAGGTCGTGGACGGTCATGGCCATGCCGGGAATGCAGAAGCCGCACTGGACGGCGCCGGATTCGGCCAGGGCGCGCTGCACGTCGGAGGGCGCGCCGTTCCGGGCCAGGCCCTCGACCGTACGGACCTCGCTGCCCGCGGTGGTCGCGGCGGGCACCAGGCACGACGCCACGAGCCGCCCGTCGACCTGTACGGAGCAGGCCCCGCACTCCCCTTGCGAACAGCCGTCCTTGGCCCCGGCGAGGCCGAGGCGCTCGCGCAGCACGTACAGCAGCGACTCGCCGATCCAGGCGTCGGTGACGGGGCGGTCGGTGCCGTTGACGGTCAGGACGTAGGAGATGTGGGGGTGTTCGTCGTGGGGGTCGGGGGCCGGGTCGGGGGCGGGATCGGCTGCGGCCGGGTCCGCCGCCGTGGTCGGCTCCGGTGCCTCCAGGGCCGGAGCGGGCTGAGAGGTCGCGTCCTGCTGAGCCGTGGGCTCGGCGAGGGCTTCCTCGGGTGCTTCCGTTTCGGGTGCTTCCCCTTCGGGCGCGGCGGGCGCGTCCGGGACCGCGGCGGGCTCCGGCGCAGCCGGGGCTTCGATGGCTGCCTCGGGGGCGGTCTCGATGTCGTCCTCGGCCGGCGCGGGGGCGGCGTCGAGGACGGCTTCGGGGGCGGTTTCGGAGACGGCTTCGGGAGTCACGTCCGGAGCGTCGGCGGTCGCGTCCGTACGGGGCTCATCCGTACGGGACTCATCCGTACCGGCCTCGCCCGTACCCGCCTCCGTACGCGCGTCAACGGGCACCTCGGTGTCCGCCTCGGCCGTACCCGCCTCGGCCTCCGCCGGGGCATCACCCGGAGCCTCGGCCTCCGGCGCAGCCTCAACCGCAGGCTCCGGCTCAGGAACCGCCTCCGGCTCCGGCTCCGCCCGCACCTCCTCGCGCGGCGCCGGCGGCCACTGCGCCAGCGCGTCGGCGGGCAGCGACCAGTTGCCGGCGCCCAAGGTGCCGCCGTCGTACGGCCCTTCGCTCGCCGGAGGCACCCCGTGGGCCGGGTCGTAGCCGGGCGTCACCTGGTCCGCAGGCCGGTGCTGCTGCGGCGGCTGGTGTGCGGGCTGGTCGTACGGCAGGTGGCCGGTGCCCGGGTGCTGGTCCGTGGTGAAGTTCCAGTGCCCGGTCGCGGCCGGGTCGGCGGGGAGGTGGCCGTGTTCGACGTGGCCGTACGCGTTCCCGTAACCGGAGGCGGGGTTGCGGTCGTCGCCGAGCAGGTACTCGCCGGACTCCTCCAGCACCTCGTCCGGGGCGGTGGGGATGGCCCACTGGCCGGTGGTGCCGCTGCCGCCGTCCGCGCCCGGCCAGGCGTCGTGCGGCGCGGCGTCCTGGCCGCCGTCGGCGTAGTGGCCGTGCGGGCCGGGGTCCGGCATGCCGTGCGCGGGCAGGCCGGTGGCCGGGGCGTCCGCGAACGGCATCGTCCACTGGCCGGTGGCCGACGGGTCGGTGGTCGCGCCCGGGGTCGGCGGCGCGAAGGAGGACGGCGGGGTGTAGCCGTGGCCGGGCGCGGCGAGCGGGTCGGCGCCGTACCCGTCGTGGCCGGGCGCGCCGCCGTGGCCGTCCGGCGCGCCGGGGGCCTGGTGGGGGTCCGGGTAGGCGGGGTAGCCGTAACCGCCCGGATACGGGCCGCTGGTGAAGCCGTCCGGGAGCTGGACGAAGGCGGTGGCCTCCTGCTCGTACTCGTTGCCCTGGGGCAGTGGCTCCCACCGCTGCCGGTCCTGCGGGCGCACCACGCGCAGCGGCTGGGTGTCCTCGGGGCTGTTGCGCCCGTCGGGACGGTCGGGGCTGTCGGCGTCGCTCACGAGAGCGCCCTCCCAAGTGCTCGGCGGGCCAGGGCCGCCACCGTACGGCGCAGGTGCAGCGCGGCGGGCGGCAGGGTCTGCGGCTCGGCGCCGTCCGGCGGCGGGGGCGGGTCGGGGATGCAGGCGGCGGCGACATAGTCGCCGAAGGCGGCCAGCGCTTCGGGGACCAGGGTGCGTTCGCCGTCCCAGTCGATGATGGAGGCCACCCACTCCTCGGCCTCCAGGGGCCGCAGCGGCATGGCGGCCACCGCGCCGACCGCGCAGCGCACGCCGCGCCGCGCGGGGTCGAGGACGAGGGCCACCGAGGCGGTGGCGCGGCCGGGGCCGGTGCGGCCGGTGGCCTTCAGGAAGGTCTGCGGGGCGTGCAGCAGCGGCACCCGTACGTAGCCGACGAGTTCGCCGGGGCGCAGCATCTCGCGGCCGGCCAGCAGGTGGCTGACCGGGAGCTCGCGGCGGGCGCCGCCGGGCCCGGCGATGACCAGGTTGGCTTCGAGGGCGGCGAGCACGGGGAGGGTGTCGCCGGTGGGAGCGGAGGTGACGATGTTGCCGCCGAGGGTGCCCGCGTTGCGGACCTGCGGGGGGCCGGCGGCGCGCGCCGCGGCGGCCAGGCCCGGGATGAGGGCGGCGAAGTCGGGGCGGCCCATCCGCGCGAGGGTCAGTCCGGCGCCGAGGAGGGCGTGGCCGTCCTGGTACTGCCAGCCGCGGATCTCGCTGATCCGGCCGAGGCCGACCAGGCCGGCGGGCCGCAGCAGCCCGGAGTTGACGGCGGCCATCAGGTCCGTACCGCCCGCTACGGGCACGGCGGTGGGCATGGCGGTGAGCGCCGCCACGGCCTCGTCGAGCGAGGCCGGCAACGCCACGGATGACGAAGCCTGCGGTGCGTGCGTGGTCAACCCAGCTGCCCCTTCCCCGGTGTCCCGGCTGTTCCGCTCCGCCGTACGGTACGTGCTCACGGTCCGGACGTGGCAACTCTGGCACATCTTTGCAGGCCCGCGGCGCCAGGGCCCGTCTTCGAGGCGCGCTCGCACGGCATCGGGCGCCTCCGGCGCGCGACAAGGCCGGTGTTCGGGGCGTACGGGATGTTCGGGACGTCAAGCGGAGTGGGGCTCCGCCGCAGCCGCGGGCGCCGGCGGCCGGGGGCCGTGGAGCGCGCGGGCGGGCACGCTCCGAGGGACTTACCGGACATACATCACCTTGACCGCCGTGGGTGCGTTGGGCGGGAACCACCGTCCCAGCAACCGGCCGCCCCGGCCGCCCGCATCCGCCCCGGCTCACACGTTTGGGGGCGACCCCTCGATCGGGCGTCCGAGCAACCCGGGGCGCCGCTGCCACGGGAGGGGGCCGCCGGGCGGCCGGTAGTCGACGCCGAGCGCGTCCAGGCGGGCGTAGTGGGCGGCCATCCGGCGGGTGAATCCGGCGTGGTCGCGCTCCGCGGGCGGCGGCAGCTCGGACCAGGCGACCTCGGCGAACGCGGCGAGCCGCGGGAAGACCTGGTAGTCGAGGCGCTGCGGGGTCTCCATCACCTCGGTCCAGACGTTGACCTGGGTGCCGAGCACGTGGGCGGCCTGCTCCGGGGTCAGCTGGGGCGGTATGGGCTCGAAGCGGTAGACGTCCTCCAGGGTGCGTACGTAGCCGATCGGTACGGGCTCGTCGGGGCCGTCGTGCTGCCGGTGGTCCAGGTAGACCTGCTGTTCGGGGCACATGACCACGTCGTGGCCCGCCTGCGCCGCGGCGATGCCGCCCGCGTAGCCGCGCCAGGAGGACACCGCGGCGCCCGGCGCGAGGCCGCCCTCCAGGATCTCGTCCCAGCCGATCAGGCGGCGGCCCCGGTCGGCGAGCCAGCGGTCGAAGTGGCGGATGAACCAGCTCTGCAGCCCGTCCTCGTCGCCCACACCGAGTTCCCTGATACGGGCCTGGGCGTACGGCGACGCGCGCCACTGGTCCTTGGGGCACTCGTCGCCGCCCATGTGCACGAAGCGGGAGGGGAAGAGGGCGAGCACCTCCTCCAGGACCCCTTCGTAGAAGCGCAGGGCGTTGTCAGTGGGCGCCAGTACATTCGGATTGACGCCCCACGTGTCCCAGACCTTGAGGGAGTTGGTGTCGATGACGTCGGTGTTGCCCAGTTCCGGGTATGCCGCGATGGCGGCCTGCGAGTGGCCCGGGATGTCGATCTCCGGGACGACGGAGATATGCCGCGCGGCGGCGTAGGCGACGATCTCGCGGATGTCGTCCTGGGTGTAGTAGCCGCCGTGCGGGCGGTCGTCCCACAGGGGTGAGGCCCGGTGGCCGAGCTTGGTGCGCTCCCGCCAGGCGCCGGCCTCGGTCAGCTTCGGATAGCGCTCGATCTCGATGCGCCAGCCCTGGTCGTCGGTGAGGTGGAGGTGCAGGACGTTGAGCTTGTGGGCGGCGAGCAGATCGAGGTAGCGCAGCACGCCGTCCTTGGGCAGGAAGTGCCGTGCGACGTCGAGCATCATGCCGCGCCAGGCGAAGCGGGGCGCGTCCTCGATGCGTACGGCCGGTACGGCCCAGCGGTGGCCGGGGCGCAGGGGCGCGCGGCGGTGCGCGTCGGGCCCGAGCAGCTGCCGCAGCGTCTGGGCGCCCCAGAAGGTGCCTGCCGCGCCGCCGCCGAGGAGGGTGACTCCGGTGTGGCCGGCGGTCAGCCGGTAGCCCTCGGGGCCGAGCGCGTCGGCGGTGTCCGCGTCGACGCGCAGGCGGATGACGCCGTCGTCCGGGCCGGTCCCGGCGCTGCCGGGCGGCAGTGGCAGGCCGGTCGCGGCGCCGACGGTGCCGCGCAGCCAGGCGGCGGTGGTCTCCGTACCGGGTCCCGCGTCCAGGACGGTGCCCGGGCCGAGGAGGAACGCGCCGCCCTCCGGGCGGTTGTCGCGGGGCTGCGGTATCAGGCCGGTCGCCGCCCGGGCGGCGTCCGCCGTCACTGCGTCGTCCATGTGCTGAGCCTTCCGTTGTGGGCGTGAAGGGGGACGGTGGTGGTGAGCACGGTCAAGGGCGTCGTCAGTCCTTCACCGCACCGCCGAGGCCCGACACCAGCCTGCGCTGGACGAGCACGAAGAACACCAGCACGGGCACGGTCATCACGGTCGACGCCGCCATGATCCCGCCCCAGTCGTTCTCGTCCGGCTTGAAGAAGACCAGCAGCGCCATCGGGAGCGTGGAGTTCTCCGTCGCGCTGATGATGAAGGACTTGGCGAAGAGGAAGTCGTTCCAGGTGCTGATGAAGGAGAAGACGCTGGTGGCGACGAGGCCGGGGAAGACGAGCGGGAAGAGGATCTGCCACAGGAAGCGCGAGCGGGACGCGCCGTCCAGACAGGCGGCCTCCTCCAGCGCCTCGGGTACGGCCTTGACGAAGCCGCGCAGCATCCAGATCGCGAAGGGCAGGGAGAAGGCGAGGTGCGGCAGGACCAGTGAGCCGAGGGTGTTCAGGCCGATACCGGGTACGGCGTCGCCGACGTCGCGCATCAGGAAGAACAGCGGAATGGTCAGCGCCTCGACCGGCACCATCTGCGCGACCAGGAACATGATCAGCAGGGTGGTGCGGAACCGGAAGCGGAAGCGGGTGACGGCCGTCGCCGCCAGGAAGGCGATCAGCGCGGAGGCGATGACGACGACGCCCGCCACGAACAGGCTGTTGAGGAAGTACCGCCCGAAGTCCTGCTGCTGGAAGACGCGCCGGAAGGCGTCCAGCGAGGGGTGCAGGGTCCAGGGCAGCGGCTCGGTGGACTGCACCTCGCCCGCCGGTTTGAAGGCGGACAGCACCATCCAGTAGAGGGGGAAGGCCACGGCGGCGGCGATCAGCAGCGCGCCCGCCTCGGCGGCCAGCCGCCCGGGCCGCCGGATCCGCGGCGTACGGACCGTACTCACAGTTCCTCCCCCTGTCGGCGCAGCAGGCGCAGGTAGACGAGCGTGACGGCCAGCAGGATCAGCAGCATCACGATGCCGATGGCCGAGCCCAGGCTGTACTGGGACGAGGCGAACGCCTTCTGGTAGGCGTACACGTTCAGTACGAGGTTCTGCCCGGCGATGCCGCCGCCGTTGGTCATCACATAGATCTGGGTGAAGACCTTGAAGTCCCAGATGACGGACTGGATGGTGACGACGACGAGGATCGGCCGCAGCATCGGCGCCATGACCGAGCGCCAGATGCGCCACTGCGACGCGCCGTCCAGGGCCGCGGCCTCCAGCACCTCCTCCGGGATGGCGCGGATGCCCGCGTAGACGGTGACCATCACGAACGGGAACGAGCACCACACGACTTCCAGCAGGACCAGCGCGAAGGCGCTGTAGCGCCCGTAGGTCCAGGAGAGGTCGCCGAGGCCCAGCACCCGGTTGACCGGTCCGAAGTCCGGGTCGAAGAGGAAGACCCAGACGGTGGAGCCGGTGATGGCGGGGGTGGCCCAGGCGCCGAGCGCGGCCAGCATCAGGGCCAGGCGCGGCACCGCCCGTATCCGGGTGAGCAGCACGGCGAACGAGCAGCCGACCGCCAGCGTGCACACGACACAGGCCGCGGCGAACACCACCGTGGCGAGCAGCACCTGCCAGAACTGGCCGTCCCCGAACAGCTCGGCGTAGTTCGCCAGCCCCTGGAAGCTGGTCGGTTCGCCGCCGCTGACCTGGGCCTGGGTGTATTCGAGGAACGAGATCAGGCCGAGCTGGTAGATCGGGTAGACGAGCAGACCGCCCAGCACGACCAGCGCGGGCGCGAGGTAGAGCCAGGGCGTCCAGCGGCTTCCTCGGCGGGACGGCGGCCGTACGCGGCGGGCGCCGGTGAGCGGCGTCCGGCCGCCCCCGGCGCGTGCTTCCTTGACCGTGAGCGTCACTTCTTGAACGCCTCGTCCATCTTCTTGGCCGCGTCACCGGACGCCGTGGCGACGTCCTTCCGGCCGCTGACGATCTCCTGGTACATCGTCGGCAGCACGAGCGAGGCGTCGATGGTGGCCCAGGCCGGGGAGACCGGCACGAACTTGGCGCCCGCGTCCAGCGTCCGCACGAACGGCTCGACGAACGGCTGCTTCTTCGCCGCCTCGGCCCGTACATCGGTGTACGTCGGCAGGAAGCCCATAGCGTCGAACAGCCGCCGCTGGGTGTCCTTGCCGGCCAGCTGCTTCATCAGGTCCACGGCCAGCGTGCGGTGCGAACTGCTCTTCAGGACACCGATGTTGTTGCCGCCCGCGAAGGCCGGGGCGATCGAGCCCTTGGTGGTGCCGGGCAGCGGCACCACCGCGTACTTGCCCTTCACCTTGCCGTCCTCCATGGCCTGGTGGCTGAAGTCGCCGCCGATCGCCATGCCCGCCTTGCCGGCGGCGAAGGCGGCGACGGTGTCGTTGCCACCCATCTCCGCGCATTTGGCGGCCGGGCAGTTGGCGTCACCGAAGAGGTCCGCGTACGCCTTGATGCCCGCCTGCGACTTCTCGCTGTCCACGGCGGCGGTGAAGTCCTCGCCCTTGCCGGTGGCCAGCTCGCCGCCGTGCGCCCAGAGGAAGGGCAGCGCGCCGTAGGTGTACGCGCCGCCGACGGCGATCCCGTACAGCTCGGGCCGCTCGGCGCGGATCTTGCGGGCGGCCGCGGCGACCTCGTCCTGCGTGGTGGGCACGGCGATGCCCAGTTCCTTGAACACATCGGTGCGGTAGTACAGGGCCCGTACGCCGACGAACAGCGGCGCGCCGTAGACCTTGCCGTCCACGGTCACCGACTGCTTGGCGGTGGGGTCGGTGTCCTTGGCCTCTTTCCAGGCGCCGAACTCCTGGCTGACGTCGGCCAGTCCGCCGTCCTTCACGTACCCGGCGGTGTCGGTGTTGCCGTACTCGATCACGTCGGGGGCGCTCTTGGGGTCGTTGAAGGCAGCCTTGATGCGCTGGGCGCGGGTGTCGACCGGGATGTAGTCGACCCGGACGTCGGTGCCCTGGTGCGCGGCCTTGAAGTCGGCCACCGCCTTGCCGACGGCCGCTTCCTTGGGCTTGTTGTTGACCTCCTGGAAGAGCCAGACCCGCAGCGTGCCGGTCTTGGTGTCCTCCTTGGCGCCGCCGCCGGAGGTGGACGGGGCGCAGCCGGCGGCGGTGGCGACGGCCAGGACAAGTGCGGCCGCGCGGGCGGCTGTTCGAGCGGAGAGCTGCATTGGGGACCCCCTGGAAGGAACGTTGCAGCATGCGCAACGGGCGTTTCGCCATGCACAATCCTCAGGAGGCTAAGCGCGCCGACGCTCCCCGACAAGAGCCGATCAGGCAACGCCGCGGGCGACACGCCACCACTGGCCCACAATCGGCATCGTTCGGTCCCGGTACGTCTATCTATGAATCAGATGTCCCTCCTCTGCTACCGCAAGCAGCACCGGGCGCCACGCGAGATTCCGGCTCCCGGCCGCGGCCCCGGCAGCAGCACCCAGCCGCACCCACACAAAGGACCGACCGAAGCCATGCGCGCCAGACCCGTACGCACCTCCCTGCTGACCGTCGCCGCCCTGGGGCTGCTGCCCCTCGCGGCCACACCCGCCGCCGCGCACGCCCAGCCGGGGACCGGCGGCCGCCAGCACATCGCCGTCCACGAGGGCACCGACCCCTCCGGGCCCCTCCTCGCCACCGCCCGCCTGCGCTGCTTCCCGGCCGGCGGCGACCACCCGGACCCGGCGGGCTCCTGCCTCAAGCTGGCCATGGCCAACGGCGACTACACCCGCGTCCCGCCGGAGCACCGCGCCTGCCCGCGGATCTACCAGCCGGTCACGGTCGTCGCCCACGGCACGTGGCACGGCAAAACGACCTTCTACCAGCGCACCTATCCGAACCAGTGCGTCGCCAACGCCGAGAGCAGCGACATCTTCAACCTCACCCCGTGGCGCGACTGACGCACCCTGCACCGTACGGCCGAGGCCCGGTCTCCGCACGGGGACCGGGCCTCGGTACTACGGCACAACGCACGCGGCCCGCTCCTCGTACGGGAACGGGCCGGACACGCGCAGGGCGGGCGGGAGCCGCGCGGCAGGACGCCGGCTCCGGCCGGACGGACTACTTCTTGCCGCCGTCCTTGCCGCCCTTGTCCTTGTCGCCACCGGCGCCCATGGACTCGTAGATCTCCTTGCACATGGGGCAGACCGGGTACTTCTTCGGGTCGCGGCCCGGGACCCAGACCTTGCCGCAGAGGGCGACGACGGGGGTGCCGTCGAGCGCGCTCGCCATGATCTTGTCCTTCTGGACATAGTGGGCGTAGCGCTCGTGGTCGCCGTCGCCGTGCGACGTCTGCGGCGTCGGCTCTACGAGGGTCCCCGTACCTGCCCCGCGCTCGGGCTCAAGAGTGCTCATAACCGCCAAGGGTACCGACGCGCGCGGCGTGCCGGGAGCGGCGGCCCGCCCACAGGTGGAGCACCAGCCCGAGGGCCGCGACACCACCCGCCGCCCACGGCAGCGCGTACCCCTCGGCCCCCGCGGCCAGGGCCAGTCCACCCAGCGCGGAGCCGGCCGCGCTGCCCAGATAGAGGGCCGAATTGTTCAGGGCGAGGGCGACCGTGCCGCGGTCGTCACGCAGGGCGAGCAGCCGGTGCTGCTGCGGAACCTGGAGCGCCCAGCCCGCCGCGCCCCAGAGCACCAGGACTGCGGCCGCGCCCGGCAGCGCGGCAGCGGCCAGCAGCGGCAGCAGGACCTGGGCCACGGCGACCGTCACCAGCACCCCGCCCACCAGGGCCGCGGCTTTCCCCGTACGGTCCACCAGCGGCCCGGCGACCAGGCTCCCCACCACGCCGCCGATCCCCCAAGCCCACAAATACGGACCGACCTCTCCTACCCCGCCCGCGGAGGCCAGCACCGGCGCCAGATACGTGTAGAGCCCCAGACTCGCCACCGCCGCCAGGAACGACACCCCCACGATCGGCGCCACCTCCCGGTCCGCGATGGCGGCCAGCCGGGCACGCGCCGCCACCGGCGGATCGGCCGGCACCGGCGGCAGCAGCCCCGCCAGCCCCACCAGGGCCACCGCCCCCAGCCCCGTGACCAGCCACATCGTCGACCGCCACCCCGCATGCCCGGCCAGCAGCACCCCCACCGGCACACCGAGCACCGTCCCCGTACTCATCCCGCCCATGACCAGCGCCAGCGCCCGCCCGCGCCGCTCCCCCGGCACCAGCGCCGACGCGGCAGCCGTGGACAGCGCCGCGTAGACCCCCGCCCCGGCCCCCGCGACAACCCGCGCGGCGAGCAGCGCGCCCAGCGAGGGGGCGAGGGCGGTGGCCGCGTTCCCCACCGTGAAGACACCCAACGCGACCACAATGACCACCCGAGGCCGCACCCCCGCCATCAGCCCCGCGACCAACGGCGCGGCGATCGCATACGCCAAGGTGAACACCGTCACCATCTGCCCCACGAGCGACACGGACGCCCGAAGATCACCGGCAACCACGGGCAACAGCCCCGCCATCACATACGCGTCCAGCCCAAGAGCAAACGCCCCCAGAGCCAGCAGCCAGACTTTGCGCATTGCTGTGAACTCCCTTTGTTATCCCGCTACGGCGCATCGACCGGGGAAACGTAGGAGGGCTCCGGGGGGTGGGGGAAATGTTGGTGGGGGGTGATTTATGTC
>NZ_LGCW01000326.1:0-35703 GCF_001279365.1 Streptomyces sp. NRRL F-5755
GGGCGGGGTGAGCGCGGGGGCGTACGCGGGGCGGGGTGCGTATGCGGGGCGGGGGCGTGGGTGCGGAGGGGCGTGGGCGCTGAGGATCGTGGGCGCGCGGCGGGGGCGTGGGCGTGTACGCCGGGCAGGGGTGCGTGCGGGGCGGCGGACGAGCCGGTTCGCGCGGGCAGCCGCCGAGCCAGTCCGCACGGGCAGCGGCCGAGCCGGTCCGCCGCAGGCAGCCGCCGAGCCGGTCCGCCGCGGGCAGCCGCCGAGCCGGTCCGCCGCGGGCAGCGGCTGAACAGCTCCGTACGGGTCAGCGGCTGAACAGCTCCCTACGGGTCAGCGGCTGAGGGGCTTCACCTCGGCCGCGGCGCGGGTCCGGGCGGCCGCGCCGCCCCTTGCCGCCCCGGCGGCCTCTTCGGCCTCGCCCGCCCCTTCCTCCCCGTCCGCCTCCGCCGCGTCGGGCAGGTCGCGGGCGCCGAGCCGCAGGTGCTCGATGTGGTAGACGGCCTCGTCGAGGAGCTGGGCGACGTGGGTGTCGTAGAGGCTGTAGACGATCCGGCGGCCCCGGCGGGAGCCGGTGACCAGGCCCAGCGCCCGCAGCAGCCGCAGCTGGTGGGAGACCGCCGACTGCTCCATGCCGACCGCGTCGGCCAGCTCGCCCACCGGGCAGGGCCCCTGCCGCAGCCGGGTGAGGATCATCAGCCGCGACGGGGTGGCCAGCGCCTGAAGGGTGGCGGCGATGGTCGCGGCGGCGTCCGCGTCCAGATGCGCTGCCGGTGTGGTCCTGCCGTCGACTCCGTGTCCCATACGCCTCATCGTATCTTCGGCAACACTTGAAGACATCTTCATGTGTTCGGTTATGGTGTGCGGGTCCCGCTCTCTCCCCCGCCCCAGAGGTCACCACATGACATCCACGTCCCGTCACGGCCGTACGCACCCGTCCCCAACGGCGCCCGTCGGCGCACCCGCCACGGCCGACACCTCCGCAACGACCACCGCACCGGCCTCCGCGCCCACCCCTGCCACGGCACCACCGCCCCCTCCCCCACCCCGCCCGCGCCGCGGCCGGCTCTTCGCCCTGCCGGAGGTGCGCTGGGCCGCCCTCGCCGCGCTCACCTTCCTGCTGGCCTTTCCCCTCGACCTGACGGGCGCCCCGGCCTGGACGTGGGGTCCGCTGTACGCGGTGTGTTACGCGGCCGGCGGCTGGGAGCCCGGCCTCGCCGGTCTACGAGCGCTGCGCGAACGCACCCTGGACGTCGACCTGCTGATGGTCGTGGCGGCGGTCGGCGCCGCGGCGATCGGGCAGTTCCTGGACGGCGGCCTGCTGATCGTGATCTTCGCGGTCTCGGGCGCGCTGGAAGCCCTGGCCACCCGGCGCACCGAGGACTCCGTGCGCGGCCTGCTCGACCTCGCGCCCTCCACCGCCGTACGGCTGACGGCCGACAGCCGGGAGGAGACCGTCGAAGCCGCCGCGCTGCGGGTGGGCGAGACCGTGCTCGTACGCCCCGGGGAACGGCTGCCCGCCGACGGCACGGTGCTGGACGGCGCGAGCGAGGTGGACCAGGCCACCATCACCGGAGAGCCGCTGCCGGTGGACAAGGCCGCGGGCGACGAGGTGTTCGCCGGGACGCTGAACGGCACCGGCGCGCTGCGGATACGGGTCGGCAAGGACGCCTCGGAGTCGGCGATCGCCCGGATCGTGGCGATGGTCGAGGAGGCGGGCCGAACCAAGGCGCCCACCCAGGTCTTCATCGAGAAGGTCGAACAGCGCTACTCCGCCGTGGTGGTGCTGGTGACCCTGACACTCTTCGCCCTGCCGCTCCTGCTCGGCGCGGACTTCACCATGACCCTGCTGCGGGCCATGACCTTCATGATCGTGGCGTCGCCGTGCGCGGTCGTGCTGGCCACCATGCCGCCGCTGCTGTCCGCGATCGCCACCGCCGGGCGGCACGGCGTCCTGGTCAAGTCGGCCGTGGCGATGGAGGGGCTGGGCGCGGTGACGCGGGTGGCGATGGACAAGACCGGCACGCTCACCGAAGGCGCGCCGCGGGTCGCGGGGGTGCGCGCGCTGGGCGGTGCGGACGAGCGGCAGGCGCTCACGCTCGCCGCCGCGGCGGAGCTCCCCAGCGAACACCCGCTGGCCCGCGCCGTGGTCACCGCCGCGCGGGAACGCGGTCTGCGGGTTCCCGGCGCGCGGGACTTCTCGTCCGTGCCGGGGCGGGGCGTGCGCGCCGTGGTGGAGGGGCGCGTCGTACAGGTCGGCAGTCCGGCTGCACTGCTGAGCGCGGGAGCGCACGAGAGCACGGGCGGGCTTGCCGAAGAGCTGGTGCGCGGGGTGCGCGCCGGCGTGGAGGAGGTGGAGGCCGCCGGTCATACCGCGGTGGCCGTACTGGTGGACGCCCGGCCCGTCGCCGTACTGGCCATCACCGACCGGCTGCGCCCCGGTGCCCCCGAGGCGGTGACCCGGCTGCACCGCCTGACCGGCACCGACGTGACGCTGCTGACCGGCGACCACGCCCGCGCCGCCGCCCATACGGCCGAGGAGTGCGGCATCACGGACGTACGGGCCGGCCTGCTGCCGCAGGACAAGGTGTCCGCGGTCCACGCCTGGCAGGACGGCGGGGCGAAAGTGCTGGTGGTAGGCGACGGCGTGAACGACGCGCCCGCACTGGCCACCGCCCACAGCGGCGTCGCCATGGGCCGGGTCGGCTCCGACCTGGCCCTGGAGACGGCCGACGCGGTGGTGGTACGCGACGAGGCCGGGGCAGTACCCACCGTCGTCGCCCTCTCCCGCCGGGCACGCCGCCTGGTGGTGCAGAACCTGGTCATCGCGTCCGTATGCATCGGCGCACTGGTCACCTGGGACCTGGCCGGACACCTGCCACTGCCACTGGGCGTACTCGGCCACGAAGGCTCGACGGTCCTGGTCGGTCTCAACGGACTACGCCTCCTGCGCACCTCGGCCTGGCGACGGGCCGCGGCGGCTTGAGGGGGCGCGGGCGCCGGGGTGACGCGGGCTCAGGCGAGGGGCGCACGTCCGGGTGTACGCGCCACCCGTACGCCGAGCGGGCACGCGGCCGAACACAGCGCACCGGGCCCCACGCCCCGGGCAACCCCCAACCGAACACCACCCCCACCAACAAGGGAATCCCTTGACCTCAACATTGGTTGAGGTCATAGCTTCTGGTGTGTCGCCGGGCAGTACGGCCCGTGCAACCCGCTCATGCCGACCACGCTGCCCCGGAGGACCGCGATGGACATGGAAGTCACCGCCTGGCACTCACTGCACAGCACCATGAACGCGCAGCGCGACCGGCGGCCGTTCTCCCGGGCGACGCTGCGGCGCATCGCCGCCTTCGCGCGGCCGCACCGTCGCGCGCTGGGCTGGTTCCTGGTGCTGAGTACGGTGACCGCGATGCTCGCGGTGGTCACGCCGGTGCTCGCGGGGCGGGTGGTCGACGGCATCGTGGGCGGCGCGGCGGGCGGTACCGTCCTCGGGCTCTCCGGGCTGATCGCCGTCATCGCGGTGGCGGAGGCGGGTCTGGGCCTGCTGACGCGCCGGCTGTCGGCGGGTCTCGGCGAGGGCCTGATCCTCGATCTGCGGACCACGGTCTACGACCACGTCCAGCGGATGCCGGTCGCCTTCTTCACCCGTACCCGTACGGGAGCCCTGGTCAGCCGCCTGAACAACGATGTGATCGGCGCGCAGCGGGCGTTCAGCGACACGCTGTCCAGCGTGGTCGGCAACGTCGTGACGCTGCTGCTGACGCTCGTGGTGATGCTGAGCCTGTCGTGGCAGATCACGCTGATCGCGCTGGTGCTGCTGCCGGTGTTCGTCCTGCCCGCACGCCGGGTAGGACGGCGGCTGGCCGGGCTGCGGCGGGAGGCGGCCGACCACAACGCCGCGATGGGCACCCAGATGACCGAGCGGTTCTCCGCGCCGGGCGCCACCCTCATCAAGCTGTTCGGCCGCCCGGCGCACGAATCGGCGGAGTTCGCCGCGCGGGCCCGGCGGGTGCGCGACATCGGGGTGCGGACCGCCATGGTCCAGACGTACTTCGTCACCGCGCTCACCCTGGTCTCCGCCCTCGCGCTGGCCGTCGTCTACGGCCTCGGCGGCTTCCTGGCGCTGCGCGGCCACCTCGAAGCGGGCTCCATCGTGTCGCTGGCCCTGCTGCTGACCCGCCTGTACGCGCCGCTGACGGCGCTGTCCGGCGCGCACACCGAGGTGATGAGCGCGCTGGTCAGCTTCGAGCGGGTCTTCGAGGTGCTGGACCTGAAGCCGCTGATCGAGGAGAAGCCGGACGCCCGCGCGGTGCCGGAGGGGCCGGTCTCGGTGGAGTTCGACTCCGTGCGCTTCGGCTACCCGTCGGCCGACAAGGTCTCCCTGGCCTCCCTCGAAGAGGTGGCGACCCTGGACACCAGGGGCGGCGCCGAGGTGCTGCACGACGTCTCCTTCCGGGTGGCGCCGGGCCGGATGGTCGCCCTGGTCGGTTCCTCGGGCGCCGGCAAGTCGACCATCGCGCAGTTGCTGCCGCGGTTGTACGACGCGGACGCCGGCGCGGTGCGGCTCGGCGGCGTGGACGTACGCGACCTGACCGCCGACTCGATCCGCGACACCCTCGGCATGGTGACCCAGGACGGCCACCTCTTCCACGACACGATCCGCGAGAACCTGCTGCTGGCCCGGCCGGAGGCGGGCGAGGACGACCTGTGGGACGCGCTGCGCCGGGCCCGTCTGGACGGCCTGATCGCCTCGCTGCCGGAGGGCCTGGACACGGTGGTCGGCGAGCGCGGCTACCGGCTGTCCGGCGGTGAGCGGCAGCGGCTGACCATCGCCCGCCTGCTGCTGGCCCGGCCGCGTGTGGTGATCCTGGACGAGGCCACCGCCCACCTGGACAACACCTCGGAGGCGGCGGTCCAGGAGGCGCTGACCGAGGCTCTGGAAGGCCGTACGTCGGTGGTGATCGCCCACCGGCTGTCGACCGTACGGGCCGCCGATCTGATCCTGGTGGTCGAGGACGGCCGGATCGTCGAACGCGGCACGCACGACGCGCTGCTCGCGGCGGGCGGGCGGTACGAGGAGCTGTACCGCACCCAGTTCGCGGAGGCGGAGACCTCCCGGGAACGCGCCGTGCGCGAGGCGGCGGAGCCGACCGCGGCGCGCTGACCGGCCGTACCACCAGCGGGCCCCCGTCTTCCGGCGGGGGCCCGCGGCCGTGCCCTCCCGTCCCCTTGGCGCCGCCCCGCGCATGCCGAACACTGAGGCGATGACCCAGCGCGTGGAACACACCACTGTCATGGACCGCCTCGCCATCGACGACCTGGTCACCGGCTACGCGATCGCCGTGGACGACGGCGACTGGGCCGCCTACCGGGCCCTGTTCGTCCCCGACGGGCACGTCGACTACCGCTCGGCGGGCGGCATCGCGGGCAGCGCCGACGCCGTCGCCGACTGGCTCGCCGAGATGATGCGGCGCTTCCCCGTACGCCAGCACCTGATCGTCAACCGGCGGATCGGCATCGCGCTGCGCGACGGCGGCGCGCCCGGCGACACGGCCACGGTGCAGGCCGACTACCTGAACCCGATGCACCTGGCGGGCCCGCACGACGTCCCGCCCGGCGCGTCCGCCGGCGCGTCGGCCGCCCCCAACTACACCTGCGCGGGCCGCTATGTCTTCGCCGCCCGCCGCGGCGCCGACGGCTGGCGGCTGACCGAGGTCGTCGTCCACGAGAAGTGGCGCCAACTGCTTCCGGCGCACGCCTGACGGGCCCCTGCTGTCCATGATCGGCCGGCTCGCGCACACTGGGTGCTGCGATCCGACGGAGGGTTCCGAAGGAGGAGACGGCATGCAGGTGTCGGCCGACGGCCGGTGGGAAGCGGGCCCGGGGCGGGTTCGCGAAGGGCGGGGCCGCGGGCTCCCGTCGGTCGCCCGGAGGGCGGCGCTCACGTCGCCCTGGGGACGCGGCGCCGCGGCGGTCGCGGCCGGGGCGCTGCCCGCGCTCGCGTTCCCGGCGCCCGCCCTGTGGTGGCTGGCCTACGTCGCCCTCGTCCCGTGGATATTGCTGGCACGCTCGGCCCGGACGCACCGCCGCGCGGCGCTGGACGGCTGGCTCGGCGGCGCGGGCTTCATGCTGGCCGTCCACCACTGGCTGCTGCCGAGCCTGCACGTGTTCATCCTGGTGCTGGCCGCGCTGCTCGGCCTGTTGTGGGCGCCCTGGGGCCTGCTCGTACGGGTGCTGCTGCACGGCTCACCGCGCGCGGCCCGGTGCGCGGCGTCCCTCGTCCTCGTACCGTCCGGCTGGCTGATGGTGGAACTGGTCAGGTCCTGGGAGTACTTGGGCGGGCCGTGGGGGCTGCTGGGCGCCAGCCAGTGGCAGGTGCCGCCCGCCCTGCGGCTCGCCTCGCTCGGCGGGGTGTGGCTGCTGAGCCTGCTCATCGTGTCGGTGAACACCGCGCTCGCCCTGCTCGTCGCGGTGCCGCGGGCCCGCGTCCCGGCCGTCGCGGGCCTCCTCGTGTGCGCGGTCGGCGGCACCGCGGTGTGGCTGTGGGCGCCGGTGCCGCGGCCGGCCGGTACGGTCCGGGTCGGCCTCGTCCAGCCGGGCGAGATCGTGGGCGCGGACCCGCGGATAGCCCGCGGCGAGGAGCTGACCCGCTCGCTGGCCGGGCGCGGCGTCCAGCTGGTGGTCTGGGGAGAGAGCAGCGTCAACCGCGACCTGACCCGGAATCCGGCCATGTCGGCCCGGCTCGCCGCGCTCTCCCGGGACGTGGGCGCCGACCTCCTGGTCAATGTCGACGGCCGGCACGCCGGGCAGCCCGGCATCTACAAGAGTTCGGTCCTGGTCGGCCCGCGCGGCGCGACCGGCCACCGCTACGACAAGATGCGCCTGGTCCCGTTCGGCGAGTACATCCCGCTGCGTTCCGTCCTGGGCTGGGCGACGCACGTCGGCAAGGCCGCCGACCAGAACCGGATGCGCGGCACCCGGCAGGTGCTGATGCCGGTCGGCTCGGCGGGCGGGCTGCGCGTGGGGCCGCTGGTCTGCTTCGAGTCGGCGTTCCCCGACATGAGCCGCCAACTGGCGCGGGACGGCGCGCAGTTGCTGGTCGCGCAGTCCTCCACCTCGACCTTCCAGGACAGCTGGGCGCCCGCGCAGCACGCCTCGCTGGCCGCGCTGCGGGCCGCCGAGACGTGGCGGCCGATGGCGCACGCCACGCTGACCGGGGTCAGCGCGGTGTACGGGCCGCGGGGCGAACCGGTGGGCGGCCGGCTCGGCACCGAGCGGGGCGCGGCGGCCGTGTACGACATCCCGCTCGCCGAGGGCACCAGCCCGTACGCGCACTTCGGCGACTGGGCCCTGTACGGCGCGATGCTGGCGCTCGGCGCGTACGCGGGCGTGGCGGGGGCGCGGGCGCTGCGGGCCCGGAGGGCGGCGCGGGTCCGGTAGGCGCCGCCGTCTCACCCCGCCTGCGCCAGCGCATCCTCGATCACCCGCTCGCACAGCTCGTGCGTCCGCAGCGCGTCCTCGGCCGGGACGAACCGGCCCGCCCGCACCTCGTCCAGGAAGGCCAGCACGATCTGCTCGATGCCGCGCTGCCGGGCCACCGGCACCCAGTCGCCGCGCCGCCGCACGCTCGGCTGCCCCTTGTGGTCGATGACCTCGGCGAGGTTGACGACCTGGCGCTTGGTGTCCTGCCCCGACACGTCGAGGATCTCCTCCGCGGAACCGCTGAGCCGGTTCATGCTGCCGATGGCGCTGAAGCCGTCGCCGGAGAGGTGCAGCACCACGTGGTGCATCAGGCCGTCGCGGATCTTCGCCCGTACGTCCACGTGCTCGACGGTGCCGGGCGCCAGGAACCGCAGCGTGTCGACGACGTGGATGAAGTCGTCCAGGACCAGGGTCCGGGGGGCCTCCGGGAGGCCGACCCGGTTCTTCTGCACGAGGATCAGGTCGCGCGGGTGCTCCAGGCACTGCGCGTACCCCGGCGCGTAGCGGCGGTTGAAGCCGACCGCCAGGCTGACGCGGCGCTCCTCGGCGAGCCGCACGATGCGCTCGGTGTCGGCCAGGTCGTAGGCGATCGGCTTGTCCACGTACGTCGGCACCCCGGCCTCCACGAGGCGGGTGACGATCTCCGGATGCGCGGTGGTGGGCGCGTGCACGAACGCCGCGTCCAGTCCGGCGGCGAGCAGCCCGTCCAGGTCGGTGTGGCACTGGTCGGCCGGCAGGCGGTAGGTGGCGGCGACCCGCTCCAGGGTGGCCGGCGTGCGGGTCTGGAGGTGCAGCTCGACACCGGGCTGCGCGCCGAGCACCGGCAGGTACGCCTTCTGTGCGATGTCGCCGAGTCCGATGCAGCCGACCTTCACGAATGACTCCCTGGGTTGTGCTGCCGTTTCCGGAGACGCGCGGGTCAGCGCGCCGGGTGCGCCGGGCGTGCGCCGGGCGCCCCGGAAGCATACGTGCCGCCCGGTGGCCGCCAGTCGGCGATGCCGTCGAGCGGGCGCAGCGCCAGGTCCGGGGCGAATCGCGCGGTGCAGGCGATGGCGGCCCCGCGCAGCAGTACGGCGGGCGCGGACCGCCAGGTGGTGAGGCGGCCGATGCGCTCCGCCCGGCGCACGACCTCCGTCGTGCGCGGCAGCCGCTCCCGCGAGTACGCGTCGAGGGCCGCCGCCAGGGACCGGTCCGACGCGACGCGGTGCGCCAGCACGATCGCGTCCTCGACGGCCTGGCAGCCGCCCTGTCCGAGGTTGGGCATCATCGGGTGCACGGCGTCACCGAGCAGGGCGACCCGGCCGCGGTGGCAGACGGGCAGCGGCCGGGCCGCCGTACGGACGTCGTTGCGCAGGATGGCGGCCGGGTCGGCGGCCGCCAGGATCTCGGGGATGGGCCGGTGCCAGTCGCCGAACCGGCGCAGCAGCTCGGACCGTTCGTCGTCGGGCGCGCGGCCCCCGGGCGGCACGGCCGCGGTGGCATAGGCGTAGACCCGCCCGTCATGCAGCGCCACACTCCCCCACACCCCGCCGGGCCCCCACGTCTCGTGCGCGGCGTACGGACGGCGGAGCGCCGGGACGACAAGGCGCCAACTGGTGAACCCGGCGTAGCGGGGCTCGGGATGGCCGGGGAAGAGGACGCGGCGGGTGGCGGAGTGGATGCCGTCGGCGGCTATGACGAGGTCGGCGGTCAAGTGCGGGGTGGTGGCGGGGCTGGCGGTGCTGGCGGTATTGGCGGTTTCGGCCGGGGACAGGAGACGGACGCGGGCCGGGTGGTCCGGGCGCGTGGGGTCGCCCGGGTCGGCGACTTCGGCCGGCGCGCCGGTCCGTACGGCTCCCTCGGGCAGCCGCCCGGCGAGCAGGGCGATCAGTTCCGCGCGGTGGGCGACCACGACGGGGCCGCCGAAGCGCCGTACGGCCGCGGCGTTGTCCGTACGGGCCAGCCGGCGGCCGCGCGGGGTCCGGATCTCGCCCTTGAACTGCGGGACGGCCATGCCGCGTACGGCGTCGCCCGCGCCGATGGTGTCCAGCGCGCGCTGGGCGTTGGCGGCCAGGGCGATACCGGCCCCGACGGGTTCGAGCGAGGCGGCCCGTTCCAGGACGGTGACTTCCCACCCCTGCCGGTGCAGGGCGACAGCGGCGGTGAGGCCGCCGATCCCGCCGCCGATGACGATCGCCGTGCGCTGGCGCATGAGCCCTCCCGTGCTGCCGAGCAGCCGGACACCCGGCGGAGCTGCCACCGGACACCCTGACTACACCTGTAGTCGCAAGTTACTACACATGTAGTCGCAGCGGTAGGCTCACCTGCCATGACCCGAAGTGCGACCCCCAGCACGGCCTCGACCGGCAAGACCTCGGCAGGCAAGGCCGCGGCCACCCAAGCCACCCCCCGCCACGACCGCATCGCCGACGCCGCCCTGACCCTCCTCGCCGAGCGCGGGCTGCGCGGGCTCACCCACCGGGCCGTCGACGAGGCCGCCGGGCTGCCGCAGGGGTCCACGTCGAACTTGGCGCGCACCCGCGCGGCCCTGCTGGAAACGGCGGTTCGGCGGCTGGCCGAGCGGGAGGCGGCCATCCTCACGCCTCCGGAGATGCCGGATGCGGCGGGCAGCGGCCCGGCAGCGCTCGCCGACGCCCTCTCCCTCGGCCTGCACCGTTCCCTGACCCGCCACCGGGACCTGACCGTCGCCCGGTACGAACTGGCCCTGGAGGCCACCCGGCGCCCCGAACTGCGCGCCTTCTACGACCGGGCCGGACAGCGATTCCGCGAAGCGCTGGTGGCGATGCTGACGGCGGCCGGGTCCACCGCACCCGAACGGCACACCCTGAACGTACTCGCCTGGTGTGACGGCATGCTCTTCACCTGCGTCGCCGGACAGTTCCACGCGACGCCGCCGACCCGGCGGGAACTTCGCACCGGTATCGAGGAATTGCTCGTCGGCCTGCTCGGCCGCGGCTGATCCGGCGTCAACGGCCGCACAAATCGATCACTCCCGTGGGTCCTTCCCAAAAGGGGCCGCGATCGGCAGAGTTGGCCGGTGTTCCGTATTCCCGCAGCGGCGGTCCTCGCGGTGACGACGGCCGCGGTCGCCACCGGATGTGTCACCGTCGCCCACCGCCAGGCCCCCGAGAGCCTTCGGCCGCGCCCCGTGGCGCCCGCCCCGTCCGTGGAGCCCATCGGCCCGGAGGTCACCCAGTCCCCGCGCCGCGAGCGTCCGGGCGCGCCGGCGTCCGGCCCGGCCGCTCGGCGCTCCGCACCGGCCGGTCCCCCGGTCTCCGGCGCTCAGCCGGCGAAGCAGCCGCAGCCGGAGTCCGCGCGGAAGGGGGGCGGGAAGGGCAAGGGCGCGGGCCGGGGCGTACGGGACGAGGCGAAGCCCGGGTCCGGTCACGGAGGCCGCCGCTTCGGCCCCCCGTGGCAGCGCTCCGAGGACCGTCACCCGGCCGCTCCGGCCCCCGGCCTGTGCGCACTGGCCCGGGAGTACGGCCGCTGGCAGGGCGACGACCGCCCCGACGAGATCTGCCGCCGCGTGTACGGGGGCTGAGCGCCGGGGCGATCGGGGGCGCCCGCACTGCCGGGCCGCCCCCGTCGGCGCCGAACGCCGCGCCCCGGCTCAGCCCAGGTCGGGGATACGCCAGTCGATCGGGGTGTGCCCCTGCGCCGCGACCGCCTCGTTGATCCGGGTGAAGGGCTGGGACCCGAAGAACTTCTTCGCGGACAGCGGGGACGGGTGGGCGCCCTCCACGACCGCGTGCCGCTCGGTGTCGATCAGCGGCAGCTTCTTCTTCGCGTAGTTGCCCCAGAGCACGAACACCGCCGGGTCCGGCCGGGAGGCCACCGCCTTTATCACCGCGTCGGTGAACTTCTCCCAGCCCTTGCCCTTGTGCGAGTTGGCCTCGCCGGCGCGCACCGTCAGCACCGCGTTCAGCAGCAGCACGCCCTGCCGGGCCCAGGGCATCAGATAGCCGTTGTCCGGGATCGGGTGGCCCAGCTCCTCCTTCATCTCCTTGTAGATGTTGCGCAGCGACGGCGGCGTCTTCACACCGGGCCGCACGGAGAAGCACAGCCCGTGGCCCTGCCCCTCGCCGTGGTACGGATCCTGTCCGAGGATCAGCACCTTCACCTGGTCGTACGGGGTGGCGTCGAGGGCCGCGAAGACCTCCTCGCGGGGCGGGTAGACCGGCCCCTTCGCCCGCTCCTGCTCGACGAACTCGGTGAGCTCCTTGAAGTAGGGCTTCTCCAACTCCTCGCCGAGGACGCCGCGCCAGGACTCGGGCAGCATGTCGGTCATCACTGAGCAACCTCCGGTGTGCGTTCCGTTCTCGCCTACGAACTTACCGGCGACCACTGACAACGCCGCACGCCCGCCCACCGGCCGGCCCGCCCGCCCGGGTCTCCGCCCGCCCCGCGCCCGCTCACGCCGTGTCGAGCCGCGCCCGCTGCGCCGCGTCCAGCCGCAGGTCCAGCGCCGCCAGGCTCTCGTCCAGCTGCGCCACCGAACTCACGCCGAGGACGGGGACGACCGGCACCCGGCCGTCCATCAGCCAGGCCAGCACCACCTGGTTCACGGTGGCCCCGGCCTCCGCCGCCACCTCGCGCAGCACCCGCAGGCGCGCCACCGAACCGGGGTGGTCGTACCGGTCCGGCAGCGGCTGCTCCGGCCGCGCGTACCCGCCGTGCATCAGCGTCGAGTACCCCAGCAGCGTCACATCCTCGTGCGCCTCGGCGTAATCGACAAGTTCCCCGTCCGTCTCCCGCTGGAGCCCGGAATCCGCGTCGGGCCGCGGCCGCAGGTAGGTGTGCCGCTGCTGTACGGCGCGGTAGCCGGGCAGGCCCTGCGCCTCGGCGATGCGGCGGGCCTCGGCGAGCCGCCAGGTGGCGTGGTTGCTGGCCCCGAGCAGGCCCACCGAGCCGTCCCGCACCAGGCCCGCCAGCGCCCCGACGGTCTCCTCCAGGGGCACGCTCCGATCCTCGATGTGCGCGTAATACAGGTCCACCCGGTCCGTGCCGAGCCGCCGCAGGCTGCCCTCGATCCCGTCCCGTACGGCCTTCTCGCCCAGCCCCTCCAGGTTGGCGGGCCACTCGGGCCCGCGGGACGGGTCGGGGCGGGCGCCGACCTTGGTGGCCAGTACCGTGCGGTCCCTGGCACCCCGGCTGCGCAGCCAGCGCCCGAGCAGCAGCTCGCTCTCGTCGCCGGTCGCGCCCGGCACCCAGCAGGCGTAGTTGTCGGCGGTGTCCAGGAAGGTGCCGCCCGCCTCGGCGAAGCGGTCGAGGATGGCGTACGACGTCTCCTCGTCGACGGTGGTGCCGAACGGCAGGGTGCCCAGGCACAGGGCGCTGACCTCGGGTCCCCGGCCGCCACCGAGAGTGCGGAACCGCATGGCGGTCTCCTTCGCGGAGTCGCGTCACGGGCTCCCTACCGGCCCGTGACAGATGTGGTGCCGGCCCTTCCGGACCGGCACCACAGACCCTGCCTCTTGGAGTGCACACGAACGCAAGCCGCTGTACGCGCTCCCGTACGCGGAGCGCCCGCACCCACGCGGGCGCGCGACCCGGCACGCGCGCCCGCCCTCAGACGCCCGCGTCCACCGGCGCCCTCAGACCCCCGCGTTCAGGAACAGCCCGCCGTCCACCTGGAGCGTCTGCCCCGTGATCCAGCCTGCCGCGTCGGACAGCAGGAACGCCGCCGCGCCCCCGATGTCCTCCGGGATGCCGAGGCGCCCCATCGGGTAGCCCGCGGCGGCCTCCTCCTCGCGGTTCTCGTACAGCGCGGCCGCGAACTTGGTCTTGACGACCGCCGGGGCGATCGAGTTGACCCGTACCACCGGCGCGAACTCGTGCGCGAGCTGGAACGTCAGGTTGATCATCGCGGCCTTGCTCATGCCGTACGCGCCGATGAAGGGCGAGGCGGAGACGCCCGCGATGGAGGCGATGTTGACGATCGCGCCGCCGTTGTCCTTCTGCCACGCGTGCCAGGTGCGCTGCGCGAAGCCGAGCGCGGAGACGACGTTGGTCTCGAACACCTTGCGGGCGACGTTCAGGTCGAGGTCCGCGATCGGGCCGAACACCGGGTTCGTACCGGCGTTGTTGACCAGGTAGTCGACGCGGCCGAACGCCTCCATGGCCCGCTCCACGGCGACGCCCTGGTGGGCCTCGTCGTGCGCCTTGCCCGCGACCCCGATGACGCGGTCGGCGCCCAGCGTCTCGACGGCCTCCTTGAGGGCGTCCTCGTTGCGGCCGGTGATGCAGACCTTGTCGCCGCGGGCCACCAGCGCCTTGGCGATGCCGTACCCGATGCCCCGGCTGGCGCCGGTGACCAGTGCCGCCTTGCCGGAGAACGCGGGCAGCGGCTTGTCCTGTGCGGTCATGTCCGTAACCTCCGGCGTCAGTTGAGCGGGCCGCCGGCCACGTACAGGACCTGGCCGGAGACGAAGCCGGCCGCCTCGCCCGTGAAGAAGGCGATGGCGTTGGCGATGTCGTCCGGCGTGCCGACGCGCTGCACCGGGATCTGGGTGGCGGCCGCGGCCTGGAAGTCCTCGAAGCCCATGCCGACGCGCTCGGCGGTGGCGGCGGTCATGTCGGTGGCGATGAACCCGGGCGCGACGGCGTTGGCGGTGACGCCGAACTTGCCGAGTTCGATGGCGAGGGTCTTGGTGAAGCCCTGGAGACCGGCCTTGGCTGCCGAGTAGTTGACCTGCCCGCGGTTGCCGAGCGCCGAGCTGGAGGAGAGGTTGACGATCCGGCCGAACTTCGCGTCGACCATGTGCTTCTGGCAGGCCCGCGACATCAGGAACGCGCCCCGCAGGTGCACGTTCATGACCGTGTCCCAGTCGGTGTCGCTCATCTTGAACAGCAGGTTGTCCCGGAGCACGCCCGCGTTGTTGACGAGGACGGTCGGCGCGCCCAGCTCCGCCGCCACCCGTGCGACCGCCGCCTCCACCTGCTCCACGTCCGAGACGTCGCAGCCCACGGCCAGCGCCCTGCCGCCCGCCGCGGTGATCTTCTCGACGGTGTCCTTGCAGGCCGCCTCGTCGAGGTCGAGTACGGCGACGGCGCGGCCCTCGGCGGCCAGGCGGACCGCGGTGGCCGCGCCGATGCCACGGGCCGCGCCCGTCACGATGGCTACGCGCTGCTCGGTGGTGGACATGCGGGGTTCTCCTCACCCTCGAAACCTCGACGAGCGGTCCGCCGCACCGCAACCACAGGTGAGCAACCGCTTAGTAGCTTCAGCAGGCCCGACGCTAGAAGCCCCGCCACCCCCTGTCAACGCCTCCTCGGCACTCCATCGCACTTCAGGAGGGCCACCGGCTTTCCCGCACACCGGCGGCCGCCCCTCACTTCACCAGCAGGCCGAGCAGCCGCTCCGCCTCGATCGACGGGTCCGCGGTCAGCCCGGTGTGCACCGGGCCCGGCTGCACGACAGTGCAGCGCGGCGCGATCAGCCACCGGAAGCGCCGCCCCGCGTCGTCGCCCGCAGCCTGCCCGGCGCGCTCGCCGCCCACACAGATCCCCTCGACCGCCCGCAGGGCCGCCTTGACGCCCTCCACGTCGGCATTCGCGTCGAGCGCCCGCAACCGCCCTTCGTCCAGGTACGTACGCGCCTCCACGAAGCGCCGGGCGCGGCAGTACACGACCACCCCCGCATTGATCATTTCTCCGCGTTCGACCCGCGGTACGACCTTGAGCAGGGCGTACTCGAACACGTCACGTCCGTTGTGCAGGCCGCTCACTTCACTGCCCTCCGCGGCAACTCGGTCGCCAGCCAGCCCGGCACCCGGGAGGGCCCGTCCTTCGTACGCTCCCCGATCCCGATCCGGTCCCCGATCACCGCGGCACGCCCCAGCAGTGCCCGTACGTAGGCACCGCGCAGCTCGTCCGGCGAGTCGAAGCCGGGCTCGTCCGCCAGCCACTCGTCCGGCACGGCGGCCGCGACCTCGGTCAGCAGCTCCTCGGTGACCAGCGGCGCGAACTCGGCCGCCGCGGCCTCGATGTCCGGCCCGAAGCTCGCCAGCACATGGTCGGACGCGTCGTACGGCTTGGCCGCGGACTTCTCGGCGGTGGGCCAGTTGTGCTGCCAGATCATCGTGGCCCCGTGGTCGATCAGCCACAGCTCACCGTGCCAGACCAGCAGGTTCGGGTTGCGCCACGAGCGGTCCACGTTGTTGATGAGCGCGTCGAACCACACGACCCGCCCCGCCTCCCGCGCCGACACCTCGAACGCGAGCGGATCGAACCCGAGCGACCCCGGCAGATAGTCCATCCCCAGGTTCAGGCCCCCACTGGCCTTCAGCAGCTCCTGCACCTCCTGATCGGGCTCGCTCAGCCCGATCACCGGATCGAGCTGCATCCGCACCAGCTCCGGCACCCGCAGCCCGAGCCGCCGCCCCAGCTCCCCACAGATCACCTCGGCGACCAGAGTCTTGCGCCCCTGCCCCGCCCCGGTGAATTTCATGACATACGTACCGAGATCATCGGCCTCGACGATCCCCGGAAGCGACCCGCCTTCACGCAAGGGCGTGACATAGCGGGTCGCGGTGACTTCGGACAACATGCGGATCAGGCTACTTCCTGGGGTTTGTCGCAGGTCAGCGACGTGCGGTCGATTTGGTCCACTGATACTGATGCGAGTATATCGATACGGCTGCATCGAAACCGCCCCGACCGCCACTTGCACCCGACAGACCCCCCGGAGGGGCCTGGAGAGATTTTGGGGAGTTTCAGCTTTCAACCACAGGGTTCGCCGGATCGCCGAGCAGCCCGTCGATAAGCCGACGCCCGCGCCCCCAGCCTCGAACCTGCGCACCCTCGATGCCTGGCGAGGTGGCTGGGTCACTCGAGCCGTGTATTCGCGGGCTCTGCGCATTCTCACGACGGACCGTTGCCGCTAGTCGGTTCAGTCGGCGTTGCAGCCGTCCGAAGTCAGGCGCCCGTCACGCCAGATGACGACTTCGCCGCCCAGAAAAACCTCCTCCGGGAAGTCGCGTTCCGCCGCCTCCGCGATGTCGCTGAACGCTGTCGTCAGGGACGTCCCCCGGCGTGACTGCAGCTGAATTGCCCCGTCGTCAACGGATCGAATGACGTCAGGTGAGGCATTGGTCCGTACGACCGTCCCGGTCCTCACCACCCCAGAGGAGCGCGCGAGACTTCGGCCGCCGGGGGGTGGAGGCAGCTGGAGGTGTCGGCCGCCTCCTCGGAGACGACCGGGTCCTCGATCCCGGCCGTATTGCACAGGTACATCGGACGCGGCGGCGGCCTGTCGTCATTCGTCGTTTGACGGCAGATGGGAAGCCTGGGAAGCCAGCCTGACGACCCGGATCATGCTCTGTCAAAACTCTGACAGCAACACCGGCTTGGGGGTCCGTTCTTCCTCGGACGCCAGGTTCAAGGGCTTGGTACGGGCCAGCGCAGGGTGAAGCGGGCTCCGGTGTCGCTCGGGGTGGCCTGCAGGGTGGCGTGGTGGCGCTGGGCGAGTTCCCGGGCGATTGCCAGGCCGAGGCCGGCGCCTCCGGAGGTGCGGTCGCGGGCCTCGTCGAGGCGGGCAAAGCGTTCGAAGATGCGTTCACGTTGGTGTGCGGGGATGCCCGGGCCGTCGTCATGGACCTCGACGACGACCGCACGGTCCGGGCCGGGTTCCGGGGCAGCCGGTTCGGTGTGGACGGTGACGTCGATGCGGTGGTGCGCGTAGCGGGTGGCGTTGTCGAGCAGATTGCGCAGGATGCGTTCCAGTTGGCCGGGGATGGCGAGGACTGCCGCTGGGCCCTGGGTGGTGCAGCGCACCTCCGGGCGTCCGCCGGTCTGGGCGGCGTAGTCGCAGGCGAGGGAGCTGACGAGGTCGGCGAGGTCGACTTCGGTGGTGGCGGAGGGGCCGGTGGCGTCCAGCCGGGCCAGGACCAGCAGATCATCGGCGAGTGTCTGCAGACGACGGGCTTGGCCGGCTGCGCGGGCGCCGACGGCGGGCCAGTCGGTCTTGTCGGGGTAGGCGAGGGCGATTTCCAGGCCGGCCAGGAGGGTGGTCAGCGGGCTTCGGAGTTCGTGTGCGGCGTCGGCGACGAAGCGCCGCTGGGTGGTGGCGGCGGCCTCGAGGCGTTCGAGGGTGGCGTTGATGGTGGCGGCGAGCGCGGAGATCTCGTCGGCGGTGTCCGGGACGTGGACGCGTTCGCGCGGGTCGGTGGCGGTGACGGTCGCCGTGCGGGCGCGGATGCTTTCGACCGGGCGCAGCGCGCGTGCGGTGGCCAGGTACGCGACGGCCGCGACCAGGAGGACACCGAGGGGCACGGCGGGGATCAGGACGCGGTCGACTGCGGCGGTGGCGGCTTGCGCCTGGAAGGGGGTGACGAGGACGTAGATGTCGATGGTGTCGTCGTCGGTCACGCCGCGGGGCAGCCTGACCGCTGGGGTGGGGCGCACGTCCTTGACCGCCATGCTGGCCACCGCGGCGCGGAAGGTGCCTCCGGCGAGCGGGTTGCCGGAGGTCCCGGCGGGGGTGCCGAGGTGGACCGCCGGACCGTTGCGCTCGAAGAGCTGGATGTCGTCGTGGTCCAGGGCGGGTGGGTCGGCGCCGTGGCGATCGAAGGGGCGCAGGTCCGGGCTGGAGGCGACATAGGTGTGGATGCCGTTTTTCCAGACGGCGATCTCGAAGGGCAGATTCGCTTCGTACGGCAGGTTCAGCCTGTCGTGCTGGCCGCCGGAGCGGTGGGAGCCGCCGCGCAGGATGGACTCCAGCTGGGCCGCCTCGGCGGTGGCCTGTTTGTGCGTGGCGGCCATCTGCTGGTCGAAGACGGTGTGGTGCATCCAGACGGCGCCTGTGCCCAGCAGTACCGCGCTGGCGGCAGCTGCTGCCAGCGCGGTACGTACCCGAACGGAGCGGAGCTTGCGGCGCAGCCGGGCCGGCCGGTTCGCCGGTCGCTCAGCCATGGCCGCTGCGGTCGTCGATGAGGCGGTAGCCGTGGCCGCGCACCGTCTGGAGCGTGCGCCGGCCGAAGGGCGTGTCGATCTTGCGGCGCAGGGCACTGATGCGAGCCTCGACCAGGTTCGGGTCGTCGGCGTCGTCCGGCCAGGCGTGGTGGAGGAACTCGTCCTTGGGAACGGTCCGGCCGGGATGGCGGGCGAGCAACTCCAGGATGACGAATTCCCGGGGCGTGAGCGTGATCGCGTGTCCGGCGCGGCGGCAGGTGCGCGCCGCCAGGTCGAGGGTGAGGTCGCCCACCGCGAGCAGTGGACCGCACAGTGAGCCGGCGCGGCGCTGCAGGGCACGCAGCCGGGCGAGCAGCACCGGGTAGGAGAAGGGTTTGGCGAGGTAGTCGTCGGCGCCGGTGTCCAGGGCCTCGGCCTGGTCCCATTCGCCGTCCTTGGCAGTCAGGACGAGGATGGGGGTCGCGACGCCGTCGCGCCGCAGCTGGGCGCAGACCCGATAGCCGTTGAGGAACGGGAGCATCAGGTCCAGGATGATCACCGCGTACTCGCCGATGCGGGCCTTCCACAGGCCCTCCCGGCCGTCTGCGGCGAGGTCGACCTGGTAGCCCTCGGCCGACAGGCCGTGACGCAGGGTATCGGCGAGCTCACGCTCGTCCTCGACCAGCAGGATCCGCATGCGATCAGCTTGGCACAGCCACCGGACCGCTTCCTGACGTCACGGTCAGGAACGGTCAGGGACCGATCAGCAACGGCGGGGACCGTGGAGGCGCCCCCCACGAAAGGCGCTGGTCGTGTCCGCCCCCACCCGCATAGCTTCCCAGCCTGCTGCGTCCGCTCCTGGCCAGGACCGCACGAGCCCGCGTACCTGGCGTACCTGGTTCGGCGCACGGTGGCCCTGGGCTTTCGGGGCCGCGCTGTTCGCTGTGTACGCGGCCGTATCGGTGCGAGACCATCAGCGGTTGCGGACCACCGGATTCGACCTGGGCATCTTCGAGCAGGCCGTACGGTCCTACGCCTCCGGCCACCTGCCCGTCTCCGAGCTCAAGGGCCCCGGCTTCGCACTTCTCGGGGACCACTTCTCCCCCGTACTGGCCACCCTGGCGCCCTTCTACCGGCTGTGGCCCTCCCCGCTCGTGCTGCTGCTGGCCCAGGCGGCACTGTTCGCCGTGGCCGTGGTGCCACTGGCCTCCTGGGCACAGCGCACCGCCGGCCGGGCCACGGCCCTGACGGTCGCCTTCGGCTACGGCGTCTCCTGGGGGATCGCACAGGCCGTGGGCTTCGACTTCCACGAGATCTGTTTCGCCGTCCCCCTGCTGGCTTTCTCGCTGACCGCGCTCGGCGACGGGAGGCTGCGTGCCGCCGTCCTGTGGGCGCTGCCGCTGCTGCTGGTCAAGGAAGATCTCGGCCTGACCCTCGCGGTCATCGGCGCGCTGGTGGCCCGGCGCGGCCGGGTACGCCTGGGCCTGGCCGCGGCTGTCGCCGGCGTCGTGGGAACACTGCTGGAAATGCTCGTCATCATTCCGGCGTTCAGCCCCGGCGGGCAGTACCCGTACTGGAACAACCTCGACTCGGGCGGGGCCGCCGGGACCGGCTTCACCGGGCTTCCGCACCTTGGCGCCTGCGCTGCCACCGTGGTGATGCTGCTGGCCCCGACCGCATTCCTGGCCGCTCGCTCCCCGCTGTTGTGGGCGGCACTGCCCACCCTGGGATGGCGCTTCCTGTCACACAATCCTGCCTACTGGGGCACCAACTACCACTACAGCGCCGTGCTGATGCCCATCGTCTTCGCCGCGTTCGTCGACGCGGTCACCGCCCGGCCGGGCGGTGAGCGCACCGCCCGCGTCCACCTGGCCGTCAGCGCCGCCATCAGCGCCCTGCTGCTGTCACTGTTCCCGCTGGCACGCCTCGTGCAGGCAGCCACCTGGACATCCGATCCGGGCATCGCCACCGCCCACCGTGTCCTGGACCGCATCCCCGACGGAGCGACCGTCGCCGCCTCCAATCACCTCGTGCCGCAGCTCACCAGCCGCGCGAGCGTCTCCGAATTCGGCCTGCCCGAAAGCAGGCCCGACCCTGAATGGATCATCGCCGACACCGCCACCCCGCAGAGCTGGCCCACCTCGAACGCCCAACAGGCGCGCGACATCGATGCCGCCAAAGCCCGCGGCTACCGGACGGCCGTCCAACAAGACGGTTACATCCTGCTGCGCCGACCATGAGCTTTCTTCTGCCCAGCCCCACCCGACCTGCCGAGAGTGGACACCTGCTTTTGAGGGAATCAGGTAACGCGTGGCCGAGGCTGGGTGTCGCGGCGGCCGATGAAGAACCAGCGACGTGTGCGCGTAAGTCTTCCTCGACTCGGAGCCACAGTCCATCGCCAGACGGCGAAAACAGGAACACAGCGGCTCCACCGGATGCTTCGCCTCGTCCACAAGCAGCGGCGTCCCGTCCGGCACCTGGCGATACTCGAACAGCGACCTCGGCTCCCCAGACCTTTCGCTTGTCAGCGAAGAACATCAAAGATGGCTGGTCATCAGCCGCACCACGTCGTTCTTGGTGGATGGCCCGATCCGGGTGGCGGCAATCGACCCGCCCTTGAACACGTACAGGGTGGGAATGGCGGTGACGTTGTACTTCGGGGGCGTCTGCGGGCTGCGGTCGATGTCGAGCCGGGCAATGGTCAGACGGTCCGCGTACTGCTGGGCGACGTCCGCCAGGATCGGGTCCAGCGCCCGGCACACACCGCTCCACTCGGCACGGAAGACCGCGAGTACCGGGCCGGTCGCCTTGACCACCTTCGCCTCGAAGTCCGCATCGGTCACATCGACGACGGTGCCGCTCATGAGAATCCTCCGTGTTGGTCGCGGTACGAGGAACAGGGGACGCAGTGATGGGGCGACGGCCGTCAGCCGCAGCCCGGTCCGGCCGACGACGTCCGGGCCGGTGACGGTGGTGGCGTTACGGCCGTGCCGTCCCCGCGCCCGTGCCGCGCCCGTGCCCGGGTGACGGACACGGACACGGGCCTTCTGCCGTGGGGCAGACAGCGGTCAGGGGGTGCTCAGACCGAACCAGAACTCGAAGGTTTCCAGCAGGCCGTTCAGGGTGTTCAGCGGTTCCAGGGTGCCGGTGTCGACCGTCAAGGTGCCCTCGGCGACGAGCTGGTCGGGTGTGGATGCTGCGATGGCGAGGCTGTTCAGGCCGGCGCGGGTGAGGGTGTAGGTGGCATCCGCGTGCTCCGCGTCGACGAGGGCAGCGGTGTAGACCAGGACGCCGTTGCGCAGGCGGACCATGCACTGGCTGGGGTCGCCGGGCAGGCCGCCGGTGAGGGTGAGGCCCAGGGTGAGCGTGTGGGCGGCGGCGTCGGGGCCGTTGAGGCGGATGCCGAGGTAGTCGAAGAGCATCTGCAGCGGCATCGCCTCCAGCACCGCCTCGGTGATGATCTGCGGGGAGGGCAGACCCGGCGGGGTGCCGTCGGCCGGGCGGGTGCGCAGCTCGTGGGCGGCGGCGAGGTAGAAGTTGCGCCAGGGGCCGCTTTCGGCCTGGTAGCCGAGCTGTTCGAGGACGTCGGCCTGGAGCGTGCGGGCGTCGTGGTTGGTGGGGTCGGCGAAGACGGCGTGGCTGAGCAGTTCGGCCGCCCACCGGTAGTCCTCGGTGGCCTTGGCGTTGTCGAACGTCTCCCGGGCCGTGGCCACGACGTTGGCCGCGCCGCCCATCGCCGCCACGTAGCGGGGGCCGGCCTGCTCGGGCGGCAGGGTGTGCAGGTGGGCGGCGTTGCCGTCGTACCAGCCCAGATAACGCTGGTAGACGGCCTTGAGGTCGTGGTTGGCGGTGCCGTAGTAGCCGCGGTTGTACCACTGCCCCGCCAGGCTCTGCGGCACCGCGCGGTCGAGGTCTTCGGCGATCTCGGTCATGGTGCGGCCGTGGTTGGCCAGCCGCAGCGCCTGGTCGTGCAGATAGCGGTACAGATCGGCCTGGCTGGTCAGGAACGAGATAATCGCATCCGGCATCTCGTCGGTGTTCCAGCGGGGCCAGAAGTGCGAGGCGAACAGCGTCTTCGCGCGCTCGCCGTACCACTCGACGGCCTGGTTGAGGTACTGCGACCACGCCTTGGCGTCGCGGACCTGGGCGCCGCGCAGGCTGTAGAGGTTGTGCAGGGTGGGGGTGGCGTTCTCCGCCATGCACACCGTCTCGATGTCGGGCAGGTAGAAGTTCATCTCCGCCGGGGCCTCGGTGCCCGGCGTGAGCTGGAACTCCAGGTTCACCGGCCCGAACGCGACCACATGGCCGGGCTGCGCGACGTCGGAGGTGACGGTGTAGGTCGGGGCCAGCAGGCCCGACGAGCCCGCGGAAGTGTTCTTGCCCAGACCGGCGTCCACCTGCCCCTGCACGGAACGTTCCAGCAGCGTCCCGTACATGAACAGTGCCCGGCGCTGCATGGCGTTGCCGGCGTAGACGTTCTCGCTCACCGCATGCTCCAGGAACCCGTCCGGGGCGATGACGTCCACGCCCTCGGGCAGCCGGCCGTCGTCGAACAGGCCCAGCACACCGCCGTAGTGGTCGATGTGGGAGTGGGTGAACAGCACCGCGCGGATCGTGCGGTCCTGGCCGCGGTGCTCCCGGTAGAGCTGCCAGGCGGCCGCCGCGCACTCCTCGCTGATCAGCGGGTCGACCACCACGACCTCGCGGGAGGTGCCGGTGGGGTCCTCCAGGAAGGAAATGTTCGACAGGTCCATCCCCCGCACCTGATAGACGGCGTCGGGGACGACCTCGAACAGGCCGGTGTTCATGTTCAGCAGTGCGTTGCGCCACAGGCTGGGGTTGACGGTCTCGGGCGCATCCCCGGACAGGAATGCGTACGGGCCCAGGCTCCAGGCGGGGATGTCACTGCCGGCCCGGTCGATCGTGAAGTCGGCGGGCAGGGAGGCGATCAGCCCCTGGGCCGCGAGCGCCGCCTCCGGATCCTGGTCCGGCGGCGGGACACTGACCGCGGCGTTCACATCCCTGGTCAACGACGTCGCGGGCTGGGACGCGTTGCGCTCGGAGGCGGTCAACGGCTTCTCCCTTCGCTCGGCCGGGCACCCGGCGGGACACGGACCTTCGGGGCGTCTGCGCGCCGGACCGCACGCTGACGGGCACCGACCAGCACCCGCGAGCTCCAGCGGCCCACTACCACGGAGCCTGGCAGCCCGCGAAGAGCACGGACAGCGACGTAACCGGCCAACCCCTCGCGATCTCTGCCCGCACGCGAACCGCCGACCGGCGTATGGACCGGTCATCACGCAGAGCCGCCCTCTCCGCTGCGAACAGAGACAGGAGTCGTCGGCCGACGGTCGGGGCGCGATCGGTACCCCGGCTTCTCTGGCCCCGGTCTCTCGCCGCTCGTAGGTTGCGCGGTGATGGGCGTGGGCGGCAGCGCGGTACGGCAACCGGGCCGTGCCGGACGCCCGGCCCCGAGCGTCTCGGGAGGGATCGATGACGATCCAGGCAGCCTTCAACCGCTCCCAGATCAAGTGGGACACCTACATGTTCCTGGGCGGCCAGTACCTGTCCTACGGCCTCGCCTCCAACACCGTGTTCGTCGGCCCCCGGAGCATCGCCGCCGGATGGCCGGGCCTCGCCGACACCCAGTTCGCCGAGGGCATCGACGCGATGGTGCCCTTCTCGTACCCGCCGGTCATCTCGACGGTGCCGGTGATCCCGACCGAGAAGGACTACGTCTACATCTTCCGCGGCGACCAGTACGTGCGGTACGACTTCGCCAACGAGAAGATCATCTACGGTCCGCTCAGCATCGCCCAGTGGTGGCCGGGTATGAAGGACGTCGGGTTCGACCGGGACATCGACGCCGCGTTCATGGACCACCGGGGCGACTTCGCGCAGGTCTTCGTGGACACCTACATCTTCTTCAAGGGTGACAAGTACATCACCTACGATCCCCGCGCGGACAAGGTGAGCGGCGGCCCCTACCCCATCGCCGACCGGTGGCCGGGGCTGAAGGAGGCCGGGTTCACCCGGGACATCGACGCGGTGATCTACAACGTCGTCGAGCCCTCGGCCCTGGGCGGTAACAGCCGCCGGGAGTGCTACTTCGTCAAGGCCGACAAGGTCCTGCACTTCGACATCGAGAACTGGAAGGCACTGACCGGCGCCCGCAACATCTCCGACTTCTGGCCCGGCCTCAAGGGCACCGAGTACGCCGCCGCCACCCCCACACCGCCCTACCCGCAGGTCAAGGCGCACGCCGACTTCAGGATCACCTTCAACAACCCAGGGGAGAACAACCCCAACCCCTACGGCTGGATCGAGCTGAAGACCAAGAGCGGCCGGCCCTTCCGGATCTGGACCCAGCAGAACCAGGGCAACTCCACCCCGGCCCGGGCCAGCGCCGCGCCGTCCATGAACCTGCCGTTCACCTCATCCGACATCGCGAGCGTAGGCGCCTGCGTCGACGAGTACGACGCGCTCAGCGGCGACGACTACCTCGCCCGCGGCTCCAAGAACTTCGCCGGCAACGGCAGGTACACCCTGTCCTCCGACGACGGCAGCGTGGACATCGACATCACCGTCACCGACCTTTGACCCCGGGCCGCGGAAAAAGCCACGCCATCTGCGGACTTCGTCACCGAGCGTTGCGAGAACACGGTTGCTGGCTGTCCCGGATCATGAGCCGGCTGCCCTGCCCGTCATGGCGCGCCTGGACCACGCCGACAGCCGCACCGAATACCAGGTCACCCCCAGACCAGCCGGCATCGGGAAACCATGCACCGCGCGTACTGGTGGCCCCAGCCCGGCCTACGCCGCGCCCACGGCAGCACCTGCGAGCCCACCGACCGCGAACCCACCCCGAAGACCACGGTCGGCTGATCCCACGGGCGACCGTACGTCGGATCACTGGCCGTGCATGGCGGCTCGGCGGGCAGGGCAGGATCCGCCCGCCTCGTTCCCGGGGAGGAGAACGAGGCACGGCGGGCCCGGGCCGGCGGCGGCCAGACGCCGGTGACGAACCGGACCGGCCCGCCCCGGCTTCCACATCGTTCCCGTACGGCCCAAAGGGCTGGGCCGGGAAACTGAAGGGGCTTCGTCGGGAGCCCGAGGCTACTGGTCCCTGTTGTGGGCTCTCATCCGGTGGGTTGGCGGCGAACGCGCCCGGCTTGCTCCGATTCTTGCACCTGGCGTACTGGGCTGGGGCGTGGGGCGGGACACCTCTGCGGTGAGTACTGTTCCGGGCCCGGTGCCTCGTGACCGACCCGCGCTCGGGCGGGGTATCAGCAACTTCTTCCCGCAAAGCGTCGAGATCTCGCCGACGGGTCAGGCGACAGCCGCGCTTGCAGCGCCGCAGACCGTCCCCCTCCGTATCGGCGCAATCCAAGCTGCGATTGTCCTGCTGGAGGAGGCGGAGCGGACTGCGGACAACGAGAAGGCCCATATGACGGTGCCGGCCCCGTCGCCTTGCTCCGTGCTGCGATGAAGCCTGCGTGCGAGGCGCCGTAAGGCTCAAAACACCCCCGGAGACGACGGCCTGCAACGCCTCATCGACATCAACCTCCACCTCGCAGGCGAGCCGCAGACCAACTCCCTGCTGCGCGCCGGAGTGCGACTGGCCGTCGAGCAGGGAGAATTCGGCTCACCGGACAACACCCCTTACCGCTACTGGTCGACCACTTCGCCGCCCAATTGCTCGCCGCCAAGGAGAAAGGCGAACTGCTGCCGGACATCGACGTACACGAACTGGCCTGGACACTGGCCAATTCCTATTCCGGCACGCAGCTCCTTTCCCGGATCTCCACCGGCCGCACCGACCTGTACCAACGGCTCGTCGCACTGTGGCGCTACCTGCTGCCCGGTATCGCCACCCCCGCCGCCTATTCCCAAGTGTCCTTCAGCAGGCAGTGGGACCGTTCAGCAGCATGACCAAAAGCCCGCCGAGCCGGGCCGCATCCGGCACTCGGGGTTACCCGGGCCTGTCCACCCAGCGGACGACCAGGACGCGGACGAGGGCGGTTCAGGGCCGTATGGCTTTGTCGACCTCCGCGTCGAACGCGTCCGGCGTGGCCGGGGCGACCTTGCCGTTCGCGCCGTCGGTGCCCAGCACCGTGTCGTCCAGCTTGACCGTCGGCGTGCTCTCGACGTCCTTGAACGAGGCATAACTCTTCGACATCTCCAGCGCCCAGCGGTTGTACGTACCGCTCCACACGGCCTTTCGAAATTCGGCGTTGTGCTTGAGGGCGAACACCGTGTCGGCCACCTTGAGCAGGTAGTCGTTGTCGGCGAATTTGTCCGGGCCGCTCTCCTCGGGGTGGTACTCCTTCGAGAACAGCGCCTTTTTGAACTTCAGGAATGCGTCGGGGCTCACGTTGAGCGCGGCCCCCATCGCGCTGAGCGCGTTCTTGGAACCGGTGCCCCGGAGGTTGCCGTCCATAGAAGTGCCCAGGTGGAAGGAGACCTTGTACTTACCGGCCTTGAGGTCCTTCTCAATGGTCTCGCCCACCTTCTGCTCGAAGGCGGAGCAACCAGGGCAGCGGGCGTCTTCGAAGAGCGACAGCGTGTGCTCCGTGCCCTTCTTCCCGATGACGACCTCCGTGCCGTTCTTACCGGAGGTGTTGGCCGGCCGCACCAGCTTGGCACTCTTGGCCTCGGCCCACTCATCGGCGCCACGGCTCGAATCGGCCACGCCCATGGTGATACCTCCTACAACGGCCAGCACGGCGAGCATCGCCCCGCCGACAACGAACTGCTGGCACATCCTCTCCTTCTGCCGCTCGCGCTCGGCGCACAGTCGCTTGGGGACTGCCTGCTTGCTGGTGTGGCTGTTGAGGTGGCTCATGCCTGTGTCGCTCCCGCGGGAAACGATCAACGATTCCGGCCCGGCAAGCCGCGGCCCGGGGACCGGTGTGGCGAGGGCCCGGGACGGCCGGCGCCGCATGGCCCCGCCCCCGCGGAGCCTGCGTCGCCCTGGCCTGCAGTGCCTGCTGAGGCTGTCGAACGCCGGAAGGCGGTCGACAGCCTCCCAAAGGTGTAGCGGCGTATCGAGACGGTATCCGTGTCGTCGGCTACACGGAAGCCGTGGTCGGCAAGCCGGACCATGGCGTACATGGCGGCGTCTTCCGGGGAGATGGCTGCTGGCGGTGCCATGGCGTGCTGGTCCGCGTCCCAGGCCCAGCCGAGCTGGTGGAGTACGGCACGCGCCCGCAGGCGGTCCCACCCACTGACCGCCACGAGTCCGCGGCTTGCGGATGCGATGAAAACCACGTCCGGATTCGCTCTCATAGGGCCGTCACTTCCTAGGTTCCTCCGGGAGTTGTTCCCGCCTTCGCTTGTGGTGGTTACTGTGCGCTCATACGGCGATGCCTCAGCAGTCCGCATGACTGTTGGCCCCGCTCTCAATGCCCCCGGCAGGGAGTCATGGAGAGCGGCCCGCCCCGTCCACGCCGCAGCAGGCTCACCCTGATCCGAGTTCCCGGCGCCCGCCCCGAACCCAGTAAGCAGTCCAAGTATACATGAGACGTATACATTGCGTGTATAGAATGCCTCTGCGCAGACTCCACACGCTTTCTTTCCTGCGGCCGACACATACCCAACCGCCGCCCGCCGTCGTCCCCTCCCAGTCGACGCTGGAATCGGTGGGCACCGGCGGTGTGCACGGTGGCGGCACACGTGGTGGGGCTGCCGCCCCCTGCCCACACCTCGTAGCAGGAATGGGGGCTCCCCTCTGCCTTGGGCAACGCCTGCGCCGCCTGAGCGACATGGAAGGCGCCCACGGCCTGGGCCCGCACGCCCGCGCCGATCGCGGTCACCGGCGCCCTCGCCGTTCCACTGCTGTTCGGCGGCCGACTGCGCCTGGACCTGGCCTGGTTACGGCACGAGGACGCCTTCCTCGACCTGAACCTGCGCGGCATGGTCGTACGCCTCCCCCACCTGGCCCTCACCGCCCGCCTGGCCAACCAGGCCAACGCCCGCGCCCTGCGGCAGGTCGTCGACGCCGGGGCGACGACGCAGCGGCGCAGCGCCGCGCTGCCCGCACTGATCGCCGTGGCGGTGTGCAGTGTGCTCAGCGCCGGGCTGCGGGCGGTGTCCACCGCCGGCAACGGACGGCTGGAGCACGACGCGGTGGAACGCGTGGCCACCGAGATCCACCTGACCGCCTCCGCCAAGGTGGAGACGGCCCCGATCGAAGACCCCGGCTTCCACCGCAGGGCGGAGTCCGCCCGCACCGGGATCCTCGCCTCGGCCCTGACCCGCATCGCCTACGCGGCGACGTTCAGCGTGCTCGGCCTGCTGCTATGGACCGGCGCCATGCCGCTCGCGGTGGGCGGTACCACTATCCCCCCGCACCACCACCAGCTCCCTGACCAGCCTCGTCCGCCAGATCAATTACCTCAATGAAGAGAGCTTGTTCGTCGGCGACCTGGAGCGCATCCAGGACGAGGCCGAACGCCGCGCCATCCCCACCACCGGCCGCCCGGTACCCGAGTACGTCGACGGAATTCGCTTCGAAACGGTGTCCTTCACCTACCCGGGCAAGGACAACAAGCCCGCCCTCGACGGCGACGACCTGCACATCCCCGCCGGGGCGACGGCGAAGGAGATACACAGCCGGGTGCGCTCGGGCCGCCGGGCGTCCGCCAGGGCCTGCAGGGGCGTGCCTGCCCCTTCGGGACGTGTGGCGTCCGGCTAGCCGGGCCTGCCCGAGGCGCGCTGAAGGCGCCCGTACGGCCAGTGGGCCAGCGCTGTGTTGCGGCCGCCCAGAGACCGCGTATCAGCCACAACTCGATCGTTACACGAGGCCGTTGCGGCCACCAGCACGGGTGCTGACCTGACGTTTTGCTGATGCAGGCGGCCGAAGACCGTGGTCGGTGCGCCCGCATCTCGTGGTGGAGACCGGCGAAAGTCTGTGGTCACCCGCCGGGTCACGCGGCCCCGACCGAAGACTTACGCCCGGGGTATGGACACCGGGGCCCGGCCGGGCTTCACTGGCTGAAATCCGGACGCCCAAGCTGGACTTTCTCATACATAAGGCGCCGATCCTGCCACAGGCCTCGATCAGGACTTTTCAGGCATTGCGCCTCGTCTCTGCGGTCGATGTGTACACGGACTGCCCAGCCGGTCCATCGTCCGCGTTCCCAAGCGTCCCTGCGAGGGCCTGGACCGCCCTCCGCAGGGTTACAGCAAGACAAGCGGCCCGATCTCAGCCGGAGAACAGGGAGTTACCGTCATGACGAACTCAGCCCCCACCCTGCGCCCAGCATCCAGCCGCAAGGCCAGAAGCGCCGTACTGCTGGCGACGGCCATGGCCGTCGCGTCTCCCCTCCTGGTGGGCACCGCGCCGCCGGCCGTGGCCGCCGACGACGCCCAGAAGGCGGCCATCGACCAGTCGCTCTACACGTCGGAGGGCCAGATCATCCAGGCGCTGGAGAAGGGAACGGAGAAGGACGAGAAGAACGGAATTGAGGGGCACCCGCCGTGGGCGCCCATCGAAAAGATCGAGGCCGTGATGGGCTACCCCAAGGGCATCGACAAGGAGAATCCCCCCGCCGAGCTGGACCATGTGAAGAAGCTGTACGACCCCAAGACGGCAGTTGCGGACGCCAAGAAGAAGGCGAAGGAGTACACGCAAAACACCAAGAACCCCAAGTCCTCGCGGGACCTCGCCCAGGAGCTGGTGAATTCGCCGTTCGACGGCCCCGAGGAACTCCAGAACACCAACACCCCCGTCGACGGAATGGGAACCACGGTCGAGGAGCACTGCGCGGGCAAGAGCAGATACTTCCAGGGCAAGCAGCCCAAGAACTCGCCGAATTCGTGCCTCTTCGTCGGTCAGGTCGACGAGGACAGCAAGGACGGCAAGTACCCCAAGGCGAAGGAAAGCCCCGCCCTGGTCGGCGGAGGGGAGAAGTCCATCACGACCGAGGGGCAGGCCACCCACGAGAACAGCACGACGGAAGGCTGGAAGTACGGCGGCAAGTTCTCGGGCGAGCTCAACGCTACCCCCGCGGGGGACAAGGGGGGACCGGGGGGAAAGGGCAGCGCTGAGTTCAACTTCGAATACAGCTACTCCATCACCGCCACCGAAAAAGTGACGAACATCGTCAGGGACACGACCACTGTCAAGTTCCCGGAGGGGAATAAGCAGAATACTCTGCAAGGCCGGCGCAACGGCGCGTACTACTACGGCTACATCGTCATCCCCAGGAAGGAGACAAAGCCCGAGAATGGCAAGGAAGGGTATGAGCACCTGGTCGTCGTTCCCGCCCGGGTCTACGTCCAGTCCTCCAAGACCACCAGCGCCATGACCTTCTTCAAGCTCCAGCAGTAGTTCCGGCCCGGTCTCGCTCGACAGGCAGCCGCCGATGACACCCCTGCGGACAAAATAGCTGCCGAGCGGTCCGGATACCCAGGACCGGCCTTCCCGACATCGCTCTCCACGGCCCCACACCGGACCGTGGAGAGCAGTGTCGACTGCCGGTACAGCCGATACAGACCCACTTCCGCCGGTGGGACCAAGCACACCACGATGATCATTGAGCTACCTGCCGCAGCTCCTGCTCCGTGGTGCCCACCAGCGGGCGTTGCCCGCTCCATTGAGGCAGATGGCCGCGTCAATCCGGTCTCGCGCGGAGGAGACGGCAGATTACCGCGGGGGCTTGGCCTCCAAGGCCCCGACCGGGACCTCGCGGCGAGACCTGTCGGAACGCTACGGGCCGTGAAAGAGAGCCCGTACCCGCCTGCTGCCGACTCGTAATGGAGATTCCCGCGATGTTGCAGCCCGTGTCCCGCGCATCTTGCACTCGGTGCACCACACGGCGCTCAACTGCGCACGCCAAGGAGCCCAACGCAGGACACCGGGATAAAGAGGTCTACGAACGCTGACCCATCAGCCAATGCGCCGGTTAAGCTGTGAAAGATCCCTTTTAAACAGACCGACGCCTGATACATGGATAAGCCCGGCCTGGACGGCCGGGTTCCCGTCAGTGATGCCCCAGAAAGACGTTCTCGCACAACGATCAAGACGCGGCTGATACATATCCTTGCGGCGGCTGCAACACAGCCCTGACCAGCTTGCCAGCACAGACGCCTTCAGCGCGCCTCGGCCCCGTCCAACGAGACCGGACGCCATCCGCACCCCAAAAGGAGCAGGCATGCCCCTGCAGGCCATACCGCACGCCCGGCGGTCCAAGCGCATCGGGCTGCGCATCTCCTTCGCTGTCGCGCTGACTGGCGTTGCTGCCCTGGCCGGTATGGCAGAAATTCGACCTCCTCCAGGATCCGACGGCTACAGCCATTGACCGCCCCACGGACCGGCGACCTTTGCCTCCATCCCGCTTTCTCCGGCCGGGGCCGCCATCAATATGGCCAGCCAACCGCGCGGAACCCGTAATCACCGCAGACCAGCCCCTTGCGCGACCCCCCAGTCGGGCGATTTTCCTCGCACCCCATCGCACGGTTCCGGCTCTGCGGTCGGGCCCCGCTACGGCCGCAGTTTGGAAAGGCGGCGACTTGAGGCAGCCCCGCTGCGCGAGGCATGACGGACGGAAGGACTCGCGCCTCGGTGCCCTGCGCACAGGAACTCCGGTGGGAGGGTCGTTCCACGGCCGGGCGGAAGTTGCGGGTTATCGTCTGCACGCCTGTCGGACTGGTTCCGAACGACACGGAGAGAACGTTTGCCCCCGTACATCTCAGTCCAAGTGCCCTTGTTGAGGCGCGCCGTCCGCGGTCTGCGCCCACCCCGTGCCGCCGTACGAGCGGCGGCACTGACGAGCGCGGCGGCGGGCACGGCGGCGCTGCTGGGCGGGTGCGGGCAGGCAGATGAGCCCAAGAGCGCGGGGCATGCCGCTGCCGTGCCCGGTCCGGTAGAGCTGTGGCCCGAGCGCACGCCCGCGCCGCTGCTCTCCCCGAACCCGGGCAGTCATCACGAGCCGGTTCTCATTCCCGCGCTGTCCAAGGTGGCGGACCTCCGGAAGGTGTCCGGGCTGTCCGCCGTCCAGGCGCAGCTGGACGCGGATCGGCGCCGCGGTGACCCCGGGTTCTTCCCCGAGGACGACGAGAACAAGATCCGCGCCTGTGCCACGCGGTCGGGCGCGCGCTCGTGTCCCGTACGGGCTGCCCAGTACCACGATCTGACAGGGGACGGCCAGGACGAGCTGATCGTCAGCATCGAGGGGAGCAGGGACCGCCTCCTGACCATCTGGGTCTATCGGCTCAAGGACGGGGTGGTGCACCGGATCCTGGATGTCAGCCCGTCGCCGCTGGCGGTGGAGGTGGCCGGCGGCAAGCTGATCACGCGGGAACCCACGGACAAGCCCGGTTACGAGGCCCGCACCGTCTACGGATGGAACCCCCAGGTCCAGGTCCTGGAGGTGGAGTCCAACGAGTACAACCGGCGCTCTCCGGCCTCGGCCGCTCCTCGGGGCCGGTAGGCCGTGCGTACGCTTGGGCTGCGTCCGCCGCGGTGGCTGCCTGCCTGGACGGCGACACTGCGCTTCAAGACGGCCGTCTTCATCACCGTCATGTGCTACGTGCTCGCGACGGTGCTCGGCGCCCTGGTGCACGTCCTGGTCGACCGGCAGACCCAGGACCGGGCACGCACCACGGCCCTGAGCGAACTGGACCGTGGCAAGTCCGCATACGTCGCCGGCGACCCCCTGCCCCGCGACGTCGCCGTGGACCCGCCGGGGCTCCCCGCGCCGTTGCGCACGATGACCGTCCAGCGGCATGAGCGCGCGACCCAGCTCGTCACCGACCGGGACCGTCCCGTGGTGTGGGCCGCCACCCCTGTCGCGGGCGGCAAGGTGCTGGCGCTACGGCTGGACTACAGCGAACAGGCAGCCGCGCTGCGCGGCCTGGACCGGGCCATCACCGCTTCCGCCGCCGCGGCGATCGCCCTCACTCTGGCGGTCGGGCTGGTCTCCGTCTCCCGCATCACGCGCCGGCTGCACCACATCGCCCGCGTTGCCCGGCGTATCAGCACCGGAGATCTCGACGCCCGGGTGGACGATGCCCGCGCCCGGCGTCCCGACCGTGCCCGGGACGAGGCCGCCGCCGTGGCCACCGCGCTCGACGCGATGGCCACCAGCCTGCAGAACCGGCTGCACAGCGAACAGCGCTTCACCGCCGATGTCGCCCACGAGCTGCGCACCCCGCTCGCCGGGCTCAACTCCGCGGCCGAACTGCTGCCGCCCGGCCGCCCCACCGAGATGGTGCGCGACCGGGTCCGGGCCCTGCTCGGGCTGACCGAGGACCTGCTGGAGATCTCCCGGCTCGACGCCCGGGCCGAAAGCGCCGATCTGGCCCTCCACCATCTGGGGGTCCTGGCGGAACACGCGGTCCGGGCCACCGGAACGGCAACCGAGGTCCGTGTCGTACGCGACGCCCAGGTGGAGACCGACCGACGCCGGCTCGAACGCGTCCTGGCCAACCTCGTCACCAACGCCCACAAGCACGGCCGCCCACCCGTCGTGGTCACCGTCGACGCCCCGGCCGTCACCGTACGGGACCACGGCGACGGCTACCCCGCCTACCTCCTCGATCAGGGCCCCCAGCGCTTCCGCAGCCAGTCCGGCGGGTCCGAGACCGGCAAACGCACCGGCCACGGGCTGGGCCTGACCATCGCCACCGGCCAGGCCCACGTCCTCGGCGCCGCCCTGCACTTCACCAACGCCCCCGACGGCGGAGCCCTCGCCGAACTCCAGCTCCCACCCACCCGAACCGGGCCCGACAACTGACCCGTACGCATCCGCTCAGGAGTCCTCAGGAAGCGGGAGAGGATGCGGACGAGGGGCATGCCACGGGCGAGTTGGAGAAGGGCGTTGCGCATGTCGTCGCATGCCTCCCAGCGCACTCGCAGCCGACGCGGGCGCCGGGCGCCTGCCTGCCCGCGGTGAGCGATCCGGGGAACGATGTCCCGCTGCTGCAAACGGCGGCGGCATACCTCGTGATCGTATCCGCGGTCGGCTACAGCGTCCGGGGCCCAGCGGTTGTCCGCCAGCCGCTGATGCGCGGCACGGTGCCGACCAGCGGCAGGGTCTGTGTGCCGTCGTTGTGGTGTCGCCGGCCGACGACACCACAACGGGATTCCCGTCGGTCAGTGGTACTTGAAGGCCCAGCCGCCCCCGGTCAACCGGTCATCGGTCCGTTCGCGGCCCGGATACCGATAGCGCGTCGACGCCTGGTGCGGGTCGTACACCTCGGGCGCAAGACCGAGATCGTGGGTGGAGTACTCCCAGTATTCCCTGAAGCGGCGAATGTCCTCACTCAGGTAGGGCGAGATATGGGTCAGGCCCTCGGGGTTGATGGCGCAGCCCTTCTCCTGGAGCCGGCGCATGGCCTCGGCAGTATCCAGCGCGTTGCGGAAGATCACCGCGTTCGTGAGGAGGGGCGTTGAATTCCGCGGTTTCTCCTGCTCGACGGGGGCGTTGTCGGTAATGACGCCGCCGCAGGGCAAGGCGGGGTTGGTATGGACGACTCGATGGCTGGCTGGAGGAACCAGGCGTCGCGCAACAGTCCGAACGTGCAGTCGGGCTCGATCAGCGGGCAGGCGCGCGTCGGCACTCGCCGGTGAGGTGGCGGGCCAGCAGATCGGCCACAGGGACGCGGAACGAGGCGTCGATGCGGGGCGGGTGGGGCTCACCTCGCAGGCGAGGCGGCAGTACAGGAGCCGTGGCGGGCGGTTCCCCGGTCGCCGGAGGAACCGCCCGCCAGTGTCGTTGGGGAGGAATGAAGAAGGGAGAGAGGGGTTCAGCCTGCGGTGGACGCTACTTCGCGGCGCTGCCTGCGACCCACTCGTTCCAGTCCATGTTCCAGCCGTTGAGGCCGTTGTCCGGCTTGATCGTCTTGTCGGGGGAGTTGACCACGTGGACGACGTCGCCGATCAGCGAGTTCTGGTAGAACCAGGCGCCGTCGGTGTCCGGGTCGCCGGCGCCCTGCGCGTCCTTGAGCCCGATGCAGCCGTGGCTGGTGTTGGCGTTGCCGAAGGTGGTCTTGTCCCAGTAGTTGCCGTGCAGGAACGTGCCGGAGCTGGTCAGGCGCATGGCGTGCGGCACATCGGGGATCACGTACTCGCCCTTGCCGTCGTTGTTGGTGAAGCCGACCGTGGAGCCGTCCATGCGGGTCTGCTGGTGCTTCTCCGAGATGACCATCTTGCCGTTGTAGGTCGGGTGGTCCTTGCTGCCTGTCGAGATCGGGATGGTTTTGATCGTCTTGTCGTCGCGGACCACGGTCATCTGGTGGGTCTTGGCGTCCACCGTGCTGACCTGGGAACGGCCGATCTGGAAGTTGACCTTCTTGTTCTGGACGCCCTTGACGCCGGGCGCGGCCTCGACGCCG
>NZ_LGCW01000327.1:0-35149 GCF_001279365.1 Streptomyces sp. NRRL F-5755
GGACGCGCAGGCGGCCCGCGGCTCGGCCTCCGTCGTCCTGACGGGCGGCCGCAACGGCCACGGGCTGCTCGCGGCCCCCGCCGAGGCGCACCCCCCGCCGACCCCCGGCACCACTCCCGCCCCCAGCACCCGCCATCAAGCCCGCTCCATCACCGCCCACCCCCGGCTCATAAACCGTCGTCCACCCCAGCAGGCTGTCGCTGACCACCTGCATACGTCGCTGGCCGCTTACGATGCGTCGGCCCTCGTGGCCCGTCGGCGGAACAGGGAAGCCGGCCTTTTCCACGTACGGTGCCAGTGCTGAGCTGCGTGCCTCCTTCACCTGGAGTACCAAGGGTTCGCCGCGGTGGTCGAGCAGCAGGACCACGTAGGAGCGCAGGCCCACGCTCCCCGTGCCCACCACCCGGAACGCCACGTCCTGCACCTCGTACCTGGCCAGCAGCGGGAGCCGGTCCTCCGGCAGGGTGTCCAGGTAGCCGGTGAGCGATGCGGCGACGGCGGCGGCCTCCGCGTCCGGTATGCGGCGCAGTACGGGTGGGGCGTCCACGAACCGCTTGCCGCCCTCGGGTATTCGCTCGGTCGACTTCGCCGCGAAGCGTGCGCTGGTGTTCTTGCGCGCCTTGGCCACCACCCGCTCCAGCGTGCCCAGCAGGTCATGTGCGTCGGCGTACGAGACCAGTTGCTCGTCGGCTATCGCGTTCCAGGCATCGGCGGCCGGCATGCCCGCGAGCAGCCGCATCGTGCGCCGGTACGCACCGGCCGCGTCCAGGGCCGCTTCCCGGCACTGCTCCTCAGCGGCCCCGGCCTCCCGGCCGGCCAGCACCAGCGAAGCCGCGAGGCGCTTCAGGTCCCACTCCCAGGGCCCGTACAGGGTCTCGTCGAAGTCGTTGAGGTCCATCACCAGCTTGCCGCGGGCGTCGCCGTAGAGACCGAAGTTGCCGGCGTGCGCGTCGCCGCATATCTGCGCACCGATGCCGGTCACGGGGCTGTTCATGAGGTCGTACGCCATCAGCCCCGCGGATCCGCGCAGGAAGGCGAAGGGGCCGGCCGCCATGCGCCCGACCCGTATCGGCACCAGCTCCGGGATGCGGCCGGCGTTGGACTCCTCGACCGTCGCCACCGCGTCCGGCCGCCCGGCGTCGGGCGTGAACCGGCCCTGCTCGGAGCGTGGTGTGCGCTCCCGGAGTGCCTTGCCGACCGCTTTCGGCGACGCACCCCGCTCCTCCGGCCTGGCGAATCCCGGTACGTACGGCAACCGCGCCATCGCGTGCCACCTCCCCCTTCGTCCCGTGCACCGATCCCGGACCTCGGTCGTCCGGCCGCTTCGGAACGCCGACAGAATCCCTTCGACCTACCGGTCGCCGAGGCGCTGTCTCCGCCGCGTGTGCACGACGGTACAGACAGGCCCCGCCGCGCGGCAGGGCCTGTGGATAACTCTCCGTGACGGGCCTGTGGAGAAGCCGGGGCCCGTCCCGTACGCCGTCGGCTCAGACGCCGACCGCCTCTTCCATCTCCTCCTCGGCGGCTGCCGCGCTCTCGTCGTTCGCGCTGGTCGCGGTGTGCGCCGGGCGGCGTTCCGGCACCGTCGCCGCCACCGCGGCAGCCGCCACGGCCGTCGCGTTCGCGGCCGCGGTGTCGGCCGCGCGCCGTCGGCGTGCCTCGGCCAGGGCCGCCACACCGACCATCACGAAGCCCACGACCAGCCACAGCACCAGCGTCCAGACGTGCCCGGCCAGCCCGTTGCCGTCGAAGTAGACATGGCTGCGGACGCCCTCCACGAACCCGGCGCCGTTCCAGAACGCGTGCAGGGAGGCGAAGAACCCGTTCTGCAGCTCGGGGCGGAAGACGCCGCCCGCCGAGGTGAAGTTGAGCATCACGAACAGCGCCATCACGCCCAGCGTGGTCCAGCGCTTGAGGAACGTGTGCAGCCCGGTGCCGATCAGCAGGATGCCCGCCGAGTACAGCCAGGCCATGCTCCACAGCCCCCACAGCCCGTGGTCGACGAGGTGGAAGACCGGCCCCGCGAACAGCGTGCCGAGGATGCTGACCACGAAGGAGGTGCCGATCGCCAGCATCGCGCGCATCCGGATCGGCAGTACGGCACCGGCACCGCCGATCACCGCGACCGACGCGTACGAGCCGATGCTGATCGCGACCATCAGGAAGAAGAGCCCCTGGGCCGTCGGGTCGTCCTCGGCCGGCGGGGCGACATCGGTGACCTTGAGCGGCACACCCTGCTGGGCCGCGACGGGCGTGAAGATCTTCTGCACCACGGACGCCGTGGTGTCGGATCCGGCCGTCGCGACCACGAGCTCGGGCGCCGGCTTGCCCCCGCCGCCCTTGGCCGCGGTGCCGGACGGCGCGGCGCCGGTGGCGCGCGTGTCGATCACGTACGCGCCGAAGATGTCCTGGTGCTTGAGCTGGTCAACGGCCTCGGCCCGGCTGCCGACGGTACGTACGTCCAGGCCACCGTGTGCCTTGTCGTTCATCGACTGGGCCAGCACCTGCGCCTGGGGACCCGACCCGACCACCGCGACCGGCAGGTGGTGCGGCTCGGGGTGGGCGAACGCGCCCAGGTAGGCCAGGCCCATGCCGATGCACATCAGCAGTGGGGTGATCAGGTGGGTGAGGACGTGCCGCAGATCGGCTCGGTGATCAGGGCGGTGGTGGTCGGGACGTCGGACCGAACTCATGCGTGGTGCCTTCTCAAGCTAGTCGCTCAGCTTCGAGTAGTTGGCTTATACAACTCTCATTTCACGTTGTACTATACAACTACTTCAACGAAAGGCAAGCACGTGGCTCGCAGAGACACATCCGTCGAGACCATCCAGCAGGAGATGACCGCGTTCGCCCGCCGGGCACGCGCCACCGCCGCCCGTATGCACCCCGAGCTGTCGCTCGTCTCGTACACGCTGCTGGCGCACCTCGATGACCAGCAGGGATGTCGCGCGACCGACCTCGCCGCGCACTACTTCCTGGACAAGTCCACGGTCAGCCGGCAGATCTCCGCCCTGGAGAAGCTCGGCTTCGTCGAGCGCCGCGTCGATCCGGACGACCACCGCGTCCAGGTGCTGCACCCCACGGCCAAGGGCGCGCAGGTGCTGGCGAACGTGACCGCCAGCCGCCGCCAGGCGTTCCACGAGCGGCTCGCCGACTGGGACGAGGAGGACCTGGACCGCTTCGCGACCTATCTGCTGCGCTACAACGCCGCCCAGGCACACCACGGCTGAAGCCGCCCGTCACCGGACCTCGCACACGCCGGGCGTACGACATCTCCCGCGCGCCGTACGCCCCGCCGCCCCACCCCCGGAAGCGCGATCACTCCCGGAAGCGCGCCGGACACTTCCCGCCGTCCGCGAGGTACGTCTCCGCCCACCGGCCCAGTTCCTTGAGCGCGGGCTCCAGCGCCCGGCCCGCCTCGGTCAGCCGGTACGAGACGCGCAGCGGCGGGCCCCCGTCGACCTCCCGCAGGACCAGACCGGCCGCGGCCAGCTCCGTGAGCCGGTCCGAGAGCATGCGCTCGCTGATGCCGGGCACCGCGCGGCGCAGCTCGGCGAAGAACACCGGCCCCTCCATCAGGACGGACACGATCAGGCCGGTCCACCGCTTGCCGAGCAGCCCGAAGACCCGCGCCATGCCGGTGTCGACCTGCCTGCAGGTGCCTTCGCCGTGATCCGTCATGCGACCAGCGTACTGCCATACCGTTGGGTACTGCGGAAAAGTAAGCTACTGTGTTAAACATAGGAACGCACGGAACTCTTCATCAGGCCGCCCATCGGCCGCGAACGAAGGACCGCACCATGGCCACGCTTCTGCACCTCGACTCCTCCCTGTTCACCACCGATGGATCCGCTTCCCGCGCGGTGACCGCGGCCTTCCGCGAGGCGTGGGAGGAGGCGCACCCCGGCGGCACCGTCATCTACCGCGATCTCGCCGCGGACCCGCTGCCGCATCTCGACGCCGCCGGCTTCTCCGCCGCCTTCGCCGACGCGGACGCCCTGACCCCCGAGCAGCAGACCGCGTTCGCGCGCCGTCTTGAGCTGGTCGAGGAGCTGGAGAAGGCGGACGCGGTCCTCATCGGCGCCCCGATGTACAACATCACGATCCCCTCCACGCTCAAGGCATGGCTGGACCACATCATCATCATCGGCCGCACCGCCGGTGAGGAGTCGTCCATCAAGGGCAAGCCGGTCACGGTCGTCGCCAGCCGCGGCGGCTCGTACAAGCCGGGCACGCCCCGCGAGGGACTCGACTACGTCGAGACCTACCTCCAGGCGGTGCTGGGCACCATGCTCGGCCTGGAGGTCGACTTCATCGTCCCCGAGCTGACGATGGCGCCCACCAACCCCGCGATGTCGGAGCTCATACCGCTGTACGAAGCCTCCCGCGACCAGTCCTTCCAGGAAGCCGCCGAGAAGGCCAAGGCCCTCGCCGCGCGACTCGCCGCCTGACGGCACCGCACCGCCCACGGCCCGGCCCGAGAACAGGCCGGGCCATCCGGCGCACCGCCCCGGACCGCCCGATGCCCGAGCCCGCGGTCCCCCGGCTCCGGTCCGGTCGCCAGCCGTACGGCCGAAGGGCCGCTGCCTAGCTCCCCAGCCCCGCGTCCCGGGCCAACAGCGCCGCCTGGACCCTGTTCTCGCAGCCCAGCTTGGCCAGAATGCGGCTGACGTACGTCTTCACCGTGGCCTCGCTCATGTGGATGCGCTCACCCGCGTCGGCGTTCGACAGGCCCTCACCGAGCAGGGACAGCACCTCCATCTCCCGTTCCGTCAGGACCGAGAGGCGCTGTGCGGCCTCCTGCGCTCGGCGCGCCGTACGGGTCGCCGCGCTCTCCCCGCCGACGTCACCGGCGCGTGCCACCAGCGAATCGGCCACATGCCGCGTCGCCACCGGCGACATATAGGCATGGCCGTCGGCCGCGGCGCGCACCGCGCGGATCAGCTCGTCCGGCGCGGAGTCCTTCAGCAGGAAGCCCGCGCTGCCCTCGCCCATCGCGCGCAGGACGTTCTCCCGCTCGCCGAACGTCGTCAGGATCAGGGCCCGTACGGACGGTGCCGCGCTGCGCAGTTCGGCCAGCGCCGTCAGCCCGTCCATCACCGGCATCTGGATGTCCAGCAGCACCACGTCCGCACCATGGCCGCGCGCGGCCTCGACCGCCTCCCTGCCGTTGCCCGCCTCCGCCACCACCGAGATGTCCCCGGCCGAGGTGAGGATCATCCGGATACCGGCCCGGATGAGCGGCTCGTCGTCGGCGACGATCACCCTGATCACTCGTACTCCCGCACCGGTTCGGTCGGCCTCTCCCACGGACAGCGTCATCATCCCCCCATTCCCGCGCCGGTCCGTCCGGCCGCCCTCAGGCCCTCCCCACGAAGGTCCGCTTCTCCACCAGCTTCCCGTCCTTGAAACAGAACCGGAACGCCTTTTCCTCGTCCCAGTCCGCCGACGTCTCCGTGGACGCGAAGGTCTCGCAGCGCGCGCCCGCCGGCTTCGCGGGGCCCTGGGAGTTCAGGCCGCTGTTCACGAACGACCCCGGCGGCAGCTGCTCGCGCGCCTCGGCCTCCGTCTGGCCGATCCGTAGCTGCTCGTATGTGTCCGGCGAGACCGAACCGTCCTCCATCGCCTTGAACAGCTCCACCATCCCCCACGCCGCCAGGACCCCCAGGACCACGACCACACCCGCCGCCAGGCCACACCCGACGGCGAAGCCACGGTGCCGCGCCTCCCTGCGGAACATCACCGCATCCGGAGCCGCGTAGACCCGGGACCAGTCGATGACCGGCTGGCCGTCCTTGCCGACACGCACGGCGGGCCGCCCGCGGACGGGGTCCACGGAACCGCCACCGGGCCCGGCCGCCCGGGCCGGTTCCACCGCGGCCGGCGGAAGCACCGGCTCCGCGGCGGTGGCCGCCACCGTCACCGGCCCGTACGGCAGCACCCCGGCGAGCCGGAAACCGCCGTCCGGCAACGGGCCGCTGTGCACCATGCCGCCGACCAGCCGGGCCCGCTCCCGCAACCCCGTCAGCCCCTGCCCGCCACTGACCTCGGGACCGGCGGCCGAACCCGGCGGCACCGGCCCGTTGACCACCTCGACCAGCAGCGAATCCGGTTCGTACCGCAGCGCCACCGTCACCGGCGCACCCGCGGCGTGCTTGTGTGCGTTGGTCAGCCCCTCCTGCACGATGCGGTACGCGGCCCGGTCGACGGCCGGCGCCAGCGCGAGCGGCTCCCCGGAACGGGAGACGGATATTCGCGCGCCCGCGCCACGCGACGCCTCGACCAGCCCGTCCACCTGGGCCACCCCGCGTTGCCCCGCATCCGGAGCCGTACCGGCGCCGATCGCCGGATGCACCGCCGCCGTGTCCTCCGTCTCGTCCCTGAGCAGGCCGACCACCTCGCGCAGCTCCCGCATCGCCGCCACCGAGGCCCCGCGCAGCACACCGACCGCCTCCCGCTGCTGCGCGTTGAGCGCGGAGTCCACCTCCAGTGCGCCCGTGTGCACGGCGATCAGGGTGAGCTGATGGCCCAGGCTGTCGTGCATGTCCTGCGCGATGCGCTGCCGCTCCCGCAGCTGCGTCTGGCGGGCGATCATCGCGTTCTCCCGCAGGAGCTGCGTGCGCTGGGCGTGCAGCGTGTCCACCAGAGTGCGGTGCTGGGACCAATACCGGCTCGCTATCCCGGGCATCGCGACTATCGCCAGGAAGGACACCGCCAGCACCATCAGCTTCTCCGGCGACACCCGCGGGAAGTCCTGCACCACGGGCACCGCCATGCTCAGCACGAGCGCCACCGCGAACACCACCAGCGCCCGCGCACTGCCCGCGATCCGCCGCCCGGCCGACCAGCCCGCCACGATCAGCAGCGCCGATATCCCCACGAACAGCCAGCTCAGCGACGCCGCGAGAATCAGCACCGCACCGGGCAGCGCACGGCGCAGCGGCGAGAGCACCATCACCGCCACGGTCACCAGCCACGTACGGGCCTCGCCGCTGCGGGCGATCTCCTCCGAGCCGAGCGCGATCAGCCCCAGCAGCAGGGCCAGCAGCAGTTCGCCGAAGACGCGGTACGGCGGCCACAGCTCCCTGCGGACCAGGCGCCGCCACGCCCGCCCGCCCGCGGCCCGGACCGCCGCGCCCCGCGCCGGGCCGTCCGCGGGCTGCCGGTGGTACTGCCCTCCCGGCCGCTCCCCGTCGTCCACCAGCACCACCCGCGCCCCGGCCCCGGCCGCCGCCAGCGCCGCCGCCATGCCCGCGGGCCCGGCCCCGACGACGACCACCGGCGCCGCCACGGTCCGCGCCGCCACGGGAAGCGTCTTCGGCGCGGGCTCCGGCAACCGCGCCCCCACCTGCGTCTCGATGCGGTCGCCCGCCACCACCACGCGCCGGCAGGCTCGTACGTCGGGTACGCCGTTGACCACCACCAGGCAGTCGTGACAGACGCCGATCCCGCAGAACACACCGCGCGGACGGCCACCGCGCGTGGTCCGCCAGGAGAGGCGGCCCGCGGCCAGCAGTACCGAGGCGGCCGTCTGGCCGGGGCGCGCCCACTGCTCCTGCCCGTCCACCGTCACGCGGAACACTGCGCCTCCTCCCCCTCCACCAGCCCCGGTCGCCCCACCCGGTACGGCCGCGAATCGATCCGGGGGCGCTCGCCCGCGTACAGCTGCGCGAGGAGTTCGCCGGTGGCCGGGGCGAGTCCGATGCCCGCGCCCTCGTGCCCGGTCGCGTGCCACAGGCCGGGAAGCCGCGGGTCCGGGCCGATCACCGGCAGGTGGTCGGGGGTGTACGGGCGGAAGCCGCCGTACGCGCGGATCACCGGGACGCGGCCCAGCACCGGGAACAACGCGGCGGCCTTCCGGGCGAGTTCGCCGAGGACGGTGGCGCGGAAACGTTCCTGGAAACCGGTCCGCTCCCGGCTCGACCCGATGAGCACCGTCCCGCCCCGCGTCGCCTCGACCACCGTCGAGGTCCGCAGGTCGGCGTCGCCGCTGCCGACGGCGCCCACGTAGTCGGCGTCGTACACCTTGTGCCGGACCGTCCCCGGCGGCAGCGGCGCGGTGACCAGCACCAGGCCCCGGCGCGGCGCCACGGGCAGCGGCGCGCCCGCCGCCCGCGCGAAGTGCCCCGCCCAGGGGCCGCAGGCGTTGACGACCGCGCCGCACGGCAGCGTCCCGGCCGAGGTGCGCAGCGCCGTCACCCGCCCGTCCGCGCCGCGCTCCACACCGAGTGCCCGCACCCCGGACCGCAGCGTGCCGCCGCGCCCGCGGACCGCGGTGAGCAGCGCGGTGGCCGCCGCGACCGGCTGGATCTGGGCATCCTGCGGGTAGTGGACGGCGGCGCGGACGCCCGGCGTCAGGTGCGGTTCGCGGGCGCGCGCCTCGTCCGGGCCGAGGTCGTACGCGGTGACGCCGGCGGCCCGCTGCCCGGCGGCGAAGCCGGTCAGCGCCCGCGCACCCGCCTCCCCTAGAGCCACCACGAGGCCGCCCTTCGCCTCGTACTCGCACCGCTCGGCGAGAGCGGGCCCGCCGGGCCCGTGCCCCTCCGCGTCCAGCTCCGCCAGCAGCCGCGGCCAGCGCTCCGACGAGTCCAGCGCCAGGTCGAGTTCGGGTCCCGGCGGCTTGTCGGAGACCAGGAGGTTGCCCTCGCCGCGGGCCGTGGTGCCGGAGGTGAGCGGCGCGTGGTCCAGGACGGTGACCCGTATGCCGCGCCGGGTGAGCGCCTCCGCGCAGGCGGCGCCGACGATGCCGCTGCCCACCACGATCACGTCGGGGTGCCGGGACGGTCGCGGGAGGTCCCGCCGCACCGCCGGTCTCGCCTGGACGTGCCGGTATGCCATGTACCGCACCACCGTTCCGGGAAAGGGGACCCCTCGTGAGAGCGCCGCGACGTTATTGCCGCGTGCCGAAGAGGTCAACACCGCGCGCGGGCGCGCCGGTCGATGGCGGCCACGGCGGGCAGGTGGTGGAGTGGTGCCATGAGCACTCCCCCCGCCGCTCCGCCCGCCCCGCGCCATCGCGCTGTCGCGGCGGCCGTCGCCCGGGGCCTGGTCAGCCCCGGCGCCCCGGTCGCCGGTCTGCTGGACATCGCCGGAATCCGCCGTTCCGCCGCCGAACTGCGGGCCGGTTTCGAGGATTTCACCGAGCCCGGCACGCCGGTCCTGCACGCCTTCGCCGTCAAGGCCGCCTCGCTCGTCCCCGTACTGCGCCTGCTCGCGCACGAGGGGCTGGGCTGCGAGGTCGCCAGCCCCGGTGAACTGGCCCTGGCGCGCGCGGCCGGGGTGCCGCCGTCCCGTACGGTGCTGGACTCCCCCGCCAAGGCCCCCGCCGAACTGCGCGAGGCGCTCGCCCTCGGCATCGCCGTCAACGCCGACAGCTTCGGCGAACTCGCCCGGCTGGACGCCCTGACCGGCTCGGCGCCGTCCGCCTCGCCGCTGGGCCTGCGGGTCAATCCGCAGCTCGGCGGCGGCAGCATCGGCGCGATGAGCACCGCGACCGACAGCTCGAAGTTCGGCGTGCCGCTGCGCGACGAGGGCGCCCGTGACCAGGTCGTGCGGGCCTTCCTGGACCGCCCGTGGCTGACGCGCCTGCATGTCCACGTCGGGTCCCAGGGCATGGCGCTGGAGCTGATGGCGGACGGGGTGCGCGTGCTGTACGAGCTGGCCGAGGAGATCAACGAGAAGGCCGGGCGCACCCAGGTCACCACCTTGGACATCGGCGGCGGGCTGCCGGTGAACTTCGCGTCCGACGAGGTGTCGCCGACGTACCACGCATATGCCCGGCTGCTGCACGCCACCGTGCCGGGGCTGTTCGGCGGCCGCTACGGGCTGGTCACCGAGTTCGGCCGGTCGCTGCTCGCCAAGCACGGCGTCGTGCTGGCGCGCGTGGAGTACACCAAATCGGCCGGCGGGCGGCGGATCGCGGTGACCCACGCAGGCGCCCAGGTGGCCACCCGTACGGTCTTCGCGCCGGACGCCTGGCCGGTACGGGTCGCCGCGTACGACGCGCAGGGCCGCCCCAAGACCGGTGAACCGGTCGTCCAGGACGTCGCCGGGCCCTGCTGCTTCGCGGGTGACCTGATCGCGCGGGACCGGCCGCTGCCGCTCCTGGAGCCGGGCGACCACGTGGCCCTCCTGGACACCGGCGCGTACTACTTCTCCACCCACTTCGCGTACAACTCGCTCCCCCGGCCCGGGGTGTACGGGTACGCGCCGGGCCCGGACGGCGCGCCGCGCTGGGCCACCGTGCGCGCCCCGCAGGAGATGGACGAACTGGTCGCGGAGAGCGGCGGCGCCCACGCGGACGCGCTCACCCGGCTCGGGGGCCCCGCCGCTCCCGAGCGCTAGAAATCTTGCGCTCCGGGCATGTCCCGCTCATGCGGACCTCCTCCACGGACACCGCCGGGCACACCGGCGAAAGCGCGCCGCTGCGGCGCGCCATCGGCCCCAAACTGCTGGTCCTGCTGGTGGTCGGGGACATCCTCGGCACCGGCGTCTACGCCGTCACCGGCAAGGTCGCGGGCAAGGTGGGCGGCGCCCTGTGGCTGCCCTTCGTGATCGGCTTCGGCATCGCGGTGCTGACCGCCGCCTCGTACGTGGAACTCGTCGGCAAGTACCCGAAGGCGGCAGGCGCCGCGCTCTACACCCAGAAGGCGTTCCGGGTCCCCTTCCTGACCTTCCTCGTCGCCTTCATGGTGATGTGCTCGGGCCTGTCCTCGGCGAGCGCCGCGGCCCGCGCCTTCAGCGGCGACTATCTGCGCACCCTCGCCGATCTGCCGCCGACCCCGGTGGCGGTGCTGTTCGTGCTGGCGCTGGCCGCGGTGAACCTACGGGGCGTGGCGGAGTCGGTGAAGGCGAACGTGGTGCTGACCCTGGTCGAGGTGTCCGGGCTGCTGATCATCATCGGGCTGGGGATCTACGCGGTCCTGACGGGCGGCGGGGAGCCGGCGCGGCTGGCCGAACTCGACACCGGCGGCACCGGCCTCGCCGTGCTGACCGGTGTGCTGGGCGCCACGGGCCTGGCGTTCTTCGCGTTCGTCGGGTTCGAGGACTCGGTGAACATGGCGGAGGAGGCCGAGCACCCGGGCCGCGACTTCCCGCGCGCGATCTTCCTCGGGGTGGGGATCACGGGCACCGTCTACGTCCTGGTGGCCCTGGTCTCGTCGCTGCTGGTGGACCACCGGCGGCTCCAGGGCTCGTCGGCGCCGCTGCTGGAAGTGGTCCACGCGGGCGGCGCGACCTTCCCGCCCACGGTGTTCGCGCTGATGGCGCTGTGCGCGGTCACCAACTCCGCGCTGATCAACATGATGATGGCCTCGCGGCTGTGCTACGGGATGGCCAATGAGCGCATCCTGCCGCGCGCCGTCGGCCGCGTCCTGCCGGGCCGCCGTACGCCCGTCGTCGGCATCGCCCTGACCACGCTGCTGGCCCTGGGCCTGGTCCTCACCGGCGAGATCGAGGGCCTCGGCGACACCACGGCCTTCCTGCTGCTGTGCGTCTTCGCGGTGGTCAACGTGGCGGTGCTGGTGCTGCGCCGCGACCGGGTGCCGCACCGCCACTTCCGCACGCCGACCGTCTTCCCGGTCCTCGGCGCCGCCGGGGCCCTCCTCCTGGCCAGCCCGCTGGCCGACCGGTCGGTGGAGGTGTACGTACGGGCCGCCGTGCTCGTCGCGGTCGGTGTCGTCCTGTGGGGCGTGAACCGGCTGGTGCTGCGGGCGCGGGGCGAGTAGCCCCGCGCCCGGTCCGCGGGCCGCCCGTCAGGCCCTGGCCTTCGGCCGCCCCGCCTTCGCCCCTCCCGGGCGCGCGTCCTTCGCGGCCACGCCGGTCGTCAGGTAGCCGCGTACGTCCCGGCCCGCCGGTCCGCCCCGTACGGCAGCTTCTGTACGGACCCACAGCAGTGCGTCGTGCTCGTGCTCCCAGCGGCCCAGCCACAGCGCCTTGGCCCACAGCCCGAGCCCGGCCCCGGCCAGCAGCAGACCGCCGGCAGCGGGCAGCGCGAACGAGGAACCGACCGCCGCCAGGAACGCCGGCAGCAGCCACCAGCGGTGGGCCCGCCGCCAGACCCGCAGGGTCACGGCGCGGTCCTGGAGGATCGCCGACTTCCCGGCCCGGGACGCCGCCTTGGCCAGGTGCGCGTACCGCTTGCGGCGTACCGCGAAAACCGTGCAGGCCGCGACGATGAACAGCGCCGCCCCGGCCAGTACCCCGATCCGCCGCCCGGTCAGGCCGGGCGGCAGCGCCCCGACCCCGGCGGCCAGCAGCCCCGGCCACCACAGCCACCCGGCCGGTACCCGCAGCAGCACCGCCACCCGCGCCAGCGCAACAGCCCCGCGCCCCACGACAACCTCCTCGCGCCACGATCCGGCCACGGGCCCCGAGGACGGCGGCGGCTCCCCGCCGCGACGGCGGAACCCGTATACGGCGGCGGATCGTAACCAGCCCGTCTGAGAATTCCGTGAAGCCGCCGGGTCGCTTTCCGGCCGTACGGCAGGCGCCGGACGGGCTCACTCCACGAACAGCCCCCGCTCCGCCGCCTTCGCGTCGAACTCCTCCAGCCGCGCCTGCGCGTCCGGCAGGGCGTCGCACATCGCCTCCAGCAGGACGCGGCCGAGCAGCATCGGCGCGCACGCCGTGTCGAAGGCGAGGCCGGTGCCGACCGCCGCGGGCAGCAGCAGGTCCGTGTGGCGGGCGACCGGCGCGAAGGCGCTGTCGGCGACGGTGACGACGGTCAGGCCCGCCTCGTGCGCGTACTCCAGCGCGTCCACGACCTCGCGCGGGTGGCGCGGCAGCGCGAAGCACAGCAGGGTGCTCGCGCCCGCCTGCACCGCCGCGTCGATACGGTCGGTGAGCATCGAGCCGCCCTCGTCGAGCAGCCGGACGTCCGGGTGGACCTTGCGGGCGAAGTACGCGAATCCGGCGGCCTGCGCGGTCGCCGCGCGCAGCCCGAGCACCGGCAGCGGCCGGGAGGCCGCGAAGAGCCGGCCGGCCCGGACCACCGGCCCCGGATCGGCCAGCACCGCCGCGAGGTGGCGCAGATTGTCGATCTCCGCCTGCACGGCCTGCTGGTACTCGTTGTACGTGCCGGTGCCGCGCGCGCTCGTGGTGGGCGCCACCTCGCGCAGGTGCTTGCGCAGCGCCGGATAGCCGTCGAAGCCGAGCGCGACCGCGAAGCGGGTCACGGACGGCTGGCTGACCCCGGCCAGCTCGGCGAGCTCGACACTGGAGAGGAAGGGCGCGTCGGCAGCACGGCGCACCATGCAGTGCGCGATGCGCCGCTGGGTCGGGGTGAGGCGGTGCCCTTCGAAGAGTTTCTGCAGACGGGCCGCGGTGCCGGTGGCCGCGGCGGGGCCGGGCGGCGGCGTTCCCGTGTCCGGCGCGGCCCGTCCGTCCGCCGCCCGCTCGCCGCGGTCCTCGCCGCCGTCCCCGATCATCGCTGCCTCCCGGCCGTGTCCGCGGCCGTGCTCCCGGCCTTCGTGTCGTTGCTGGTCGTGCGGGGCGGCGCGCCGTGCGCCCGCCGTCCCGCCGCCCGACTGTACGTAATCGGCGCCCCCGCCCGGCGGCTTCCGGTCCCGCATCACAGCGCGGCCAGCCCGTCCAGCAGGGTTTCCGCCACCGCCACGTCCGCCGTCAGCGGCCGGTCCGCCATCCGCGCGTCCAGCGCCCCGGCGGCCAGGGCGAACGCACGGGCCGCCGGCACGCCCGGCTCGGGCTCCAGCGAGCGCATCCGCAACGCCCGTACGGCGGCGACCAGTTCACAGGCGAGCACCCGCCGGTACGCGACGCCGGCGCGCAGCGCCTGGCGGGCGGCGAGCGACGCGAAGCTGGCCTGTTCCTCGACGCCGCGGGAGAGGACCGCGTGCCCCAGGGAGGCGGGCTGCGAGGCGGCCCGCAGTTCGCCGAGGGCGGCCCCGGCCGCGTATTCGAGGATCATCACGCCGGAACTGGCCGGCGCGTGGTCGCCCAGGAACGGGCGCAGCCGGGTGAAGTCCGGCTCGGAGAGGGCGGCGAGGCGGGCCGTGGACAGCAGCGCGGTCTGGAGCACGGCGAGCCGGAAGCCGTCCAGGGCGAGGGCCGGGTGCGCGGCGTAGAAATTGCCATGGTGGTACGCCGCCTGGTCCGCCACGCTGATGAGCGGGTTCTCGGCCGCCGCGTTGACTTCCACGGCAAGGACCTCTTCGAGGGCGTCGGCGGCGTCCAGCGCGGGCCCGTGGATCTGTGGGACGCAGCGGAAGCCGTACGGGTCCTGGATGCGGCCCAGCGGCGGCGCGGGCCGGGCCGGGGCCCCGGTCAGCTCCCGCATACGGGCCGTGACGGCGGCCGTTCCGCGGTGCGGGCGGGCCTGGACGACCGGCTCGGCGAAGGGCTCGTACGAGCCGCCGACCGCCAGCAGGGAGAGCGCGGCCACCGGCAGCGCCGCATCCAGCAGGCGCCGCGTCCCGTCCAGCGCGAGCGCGGCCTGCCCGAGGGTGAGCGCGTTGCTGCTGATGAGGGCGAGCGCGTCGTTGCCGTCCAGGGCGAGCGGGGCGGGGGCCCGGCCACCGGCCCAGGGGTGTTCGCCCACGAGGGCCAGCCCGGTCTGGGCGAGCGCGGCGAGGTCGCCGGTGCCGACCGCGCCGTACTCGTTCACGACCGGGTACGCGCCGCTCCCCAGCGCCTCGACCAGCGCGGTGATCACCTCGGGCCGCAGCCCCGCACCGCCCGCCAGCAGCTGATTGGCCCGCACCGCCAGCATGGCGCGCACCTCACGGGCGGGCAGCGGATCACCGATCGCCCCGGCGTGGCTGCGCAGCAGCCGCAGTCCGTGCCCGTCGTCGGCGGCGACCACGTCCTCCGTACGATTGGCGCCGACACCGGTGCTGCGCCCGTAGACCCGGCCGGTGGCGGCGAGCCGGCGAGCGGTCTCCCAGGACTCCCGCGCGTAGGCCAGATCACCGGGGTCCAGCACCGCGGGCCGGGCCGTACGCTCCGCGAGCCCGACGATCCCGCCCACACCGAGACCGCGCCCGTCCAGCACCACCGCGGGCAGGGGCACCGCGGCGGGCGGCGGAGCGACGCTCGCGCCCCCGGACGCACGACCGCCCCACCCGCCCTGATCCAGAGCCCGGGACACCATGGCGCCGCCCTCCCTCGGAATCTATTCACCCACCCCGACTCTGCATGACGATATACAGACCGACAAGGGGCAGCCCACCCGCCAACCGGCTGATCGCCCTCCGGGCGCCATCCGGCACGGCCGGAAGGTGGGGCACACCCCACCCCCGATCTTGGTGCTGCCCCGCTGGGCGTCCGCCCTCCGTCCGGACAGGCTGTTGCCATGCGAAACACCAAGCGCCGCCGCCCCGTTGGGGCCTCCGTCATGGCCACTGCCGCCGCTCTCGCCACGGCTCTGCCGTTCCTCGCGCCGCCCGATGCCGCGGCTTCGGCATCCCCGGACCGCCCCCGGACCTCGCTCGACTGGCAGCCGTGCCCTTCGGCGGCTGCCGGGACCGCTTCCCAGCAGTGCGCGACGCTCAAAGTCCCCCTCGACTACAAGGACCCGGACGGCAGACAGATAGATCTCGCGGTCTCCCGTATTCCGGCCGAGGACCCGGCCGCGCGCCGCGGAGCACTGCTGCTGATTCCCGGCGGGCCAGGCGGTACTGGGCTGGACCGGCCCAGCACCGCGAAGCTGTCGCAACGCCTGCGCGCCGCGTACGACATCATCGGCTTCGACCCGCGCGGCGTGGGGCACAGCTCGCCCGTGAGCTGCGGACTTCCGTACGCCGACCTGTCCTTGACCACCCTGCGCTCATGGCCCGCACCCGACGGCTCCATCACCGGCAACATCGCCGCCGCCCGCCGGACGGCCGCCGCCTGCGCCCGTAACGGCGGACCCGTGCTGCGCAGCATCAGCACCGCCAACGAAGCCCGGGACATCGACCGCATCCGGCAGGCCCTGGGCGAGCGCAAGCTGTCCGGCCTGGGCGTCTCGTACGGGGCGTACGCCGGTGCGGTGTACGCCCAGCTCTTTCCGGGCCGGACGGCCAACTGGGTGCTGGACAGCAACGGCGACCCCGACCCGGCCCGGGTGGAACGCGGCTGGCTGGCGAACTCCGCCGTCGGCGCCGAGGACCGCTTCCCCGACTTCGCGGCGCGGGCCGCCGACCCGGCACGCGCCGACCGGCTCGCCGACCGCCCGGAGGAGATCCGTCCGCTGTTCCTGGACCTCGCGGCCCGCCTCGACCGCACCCCGCTGCCCTGGCCGAACGCCAACCCCGCCGAGCTGAACGGCAACGTCCTGCGCCAGCACCTGCTGATGAGCCTCTACTCCGACAGCCGGATGGACGGCCTGATATCGCTGATGCGCGCCGCCCGCGCCAAGCTGGACGATCCGAACGCCCCGGACCTGCCCGCGCAGCCGGTGCCTTCCCCGGCGGACATCGAGGCCCAGCAGCAGACCGCCGCCGCCTCGGTCGCCACCCTCTGCAACGACGTGGCCTGGCCCCGTTCACCCGAGAAGCACGCCCGTGACGTGGCCACCGACCGCGTGCGCCACCCGCTGACCGCCGGTATGCCGGTCAACATCACGCCGTGTTCCTTCTGGCCGGCACCGCCCGCCGAGCGGCCCGTGCGCATCACCTCGCACGGACCGTCGAACGTCCTGCTCGTCCAGAACCGCCGCGACCCGGCCACCCCGCTCACCGGCGCCCGCGCCATGCGCCGGGCCTTCGGCGACCGCGCCCGGATGATCACCGTCGAGGCCGGTGGCCACGGTGCCTACCACGGCGACGACCGCGCCTGCGGGGACGCACGGACCACCGCGTTCCTGCTCACCGGCGCACGCCCGGCCACCGACATCAGCTGTCCTGCCACGCGGACCTGACGTTTCGCCGGGGCCGGCCGGCGCGTTCGGTGCTACCGCCGGATGACCGAGCGGATCCAGCCGAGCTGCTGGGAGACCTCGCCGGCCTGGGCGACCGTCTCCCGGTCCGAGCCGCTGAAGACGCCGAGGAGGGTTTCGGCTCCGCTCGGGGCAATGCTCATCACCGGGCCGCCGGAAGACTCAACGGATGACATGAACAAGCCGGCCGTGCAGCCGCCCCATGACATTTGTCCCGCCCGGCCGAGGACGCTTGACGCTGCCGCGCCGCCCCGCGCCTCACCAGGATGGAGGCACCACAGAACAGCGGTACTTCACCACCAAGGGGCGGGCGATGCGGATCCTCACGAAGGCTCGGAAGAACGCGCGGCGGCTGGTCTCCGCGGAGGAGTTGGCGAAGGTGAAGCCGCTGCCGGTGTGGTTCTTCGCGTTCGAGGGGGTGCTGGGGGCCGCTTACGACCTGTGTCACGCGTGGTCCGGTGCCTGGACGGTGGTCCTGGCCTTCGCGGCGGTCAACATCGTCGTCGGGCTGACCGTGCTGCGCCGCCGGATCAAGCTGGTGAAGGCGCTGCTGAAGAACTCCCGCACGCGGGCCATCGCCTTCGGGCTGGTCGCCTTCCGGATGGGGGCGCACGCACTGCTCGGGGCGGCCGGCGCTCAGGTCGCTTCGGCGGCCGGGCATCTGCTGTTCGCCGCTGTCATGGGCGGCGCGACGGTCGCGCTGCTGTGGTTCGACCAGCGCGTCACGTTCCGCGCCCTCGGGCTGTCCGTCCCCGCGTGAGATGTCCGGAGCCGCCGCCCCTCATACCCGTACGGCCGAGCCCCGTTCGCTCAGCCGCGGCGCGCACAGCATGCGCTTGCGCCGTACCCGCCGTCCGTCGATCGCCGCGACGGCCAGCCGCGCCGCTTCCTGGGCGATGCCGGCGAGGCCCCAGTCCAGCGTCGTCAGGGGCGGGGTGAGCACCTGGGAGACGGGATGGTCGTCGAAGCCGACCACCGAGACGTCCCGGCCGACCTTCAGCGACGCCTCGGCAGCCGCCGCGTAGACCCCGTACGCGATCGAGTCGGAGAAGCAGAACACCGCCGTCGAGCGGGCCCCGTCCGCACCGCCGTCGCGCAGCACACGCCGGGCGACCGCCGTCGCCTCGCCCAGTTCCTGGGCGCACGGGAGCACTTCGGCCGCGATGCCGAGGCGTCCGGCCGCCTCCCGTACGTACACATCGGCGGGCCGGTCAGGGGTGGAGGGGCCGGTGGGCGTCAGGACCGTGATCCGGCGGTGGCCCAGTCCGGTCAGGTACTCCAGTACGGCGTCGATGCCGGCGCGGTTGTCGAAGAGCACCTCGCCCGCCGTACGGGCGCGGCGCAGCGAGTCGCCGATGGACACCACCGGCACCGCTTCGGCGATCTGCGCCCAGCCCGCCGCCGAGGGGTCGACCGGGGACACCAGCAGGCCGTCCACGCGCTGGTCACGGAGCTGTTTGGCCAGGGCCAGCTCGCGCTGCGGGTCGCCGCCCGCGTCCAGGATGAGCGCGTAGCGGTCGCCCGCGAGCAGTTCCCGCCCTATCGCCGCCATCAGCTGCTGCTGCCACAGGTCCTGGAGGTCGCCGGCCAGTACGCCGACCATGCTGGTCCGGCCGCTGGCCAGGGCGCGGGCGATCGGGTCGGCCTCGTAGCCGAGTTCGGCGGCGGCCTTGCGCACCCGTTCCTCGGTCTCCTTGGAGACGTGCGTGCCGCGCAGCGCGTAGGAGACGGCGGCGGTGGAGAGCCCGGTGGCCTCGGCCACCTCGCGGAGAGTGGTGCGCTTACGGGGCCTGGCCATGCCGGAAGCCTACCCAAGGGGCCGTCCCGTCCGGCGTGTTGGGCCGCGCGGACGCCGTGCCGTGCGCGCGGACGCCCCCGCCGTTCCCTTGACACGGATTCGGGTTAATCGCTTCACTTAATCGCGTAACTGAAGCGGTTAACTTCCCTTGTTCCGGAGCCATTTGACGGCGCCCGGCGGGGCGCCCTCCCGGAGGGAGCCCGTGACCACCGACATCCACCAGCACCTCTGGCCGCCGCGGTTCCTCGCGCTGCTGCGTGCGCGCACCTCACCGCCCCTCCTCGACGGCCGGACACTGCACCTGCCCGGCGAGCCTCCGTACGCCATCGACCCCGCCGACCACGACCCCGCCGCCCGTACGGAACGCGCCCGCGCCGACGGCCTGGACCGGGCCCTGATCTCGCTCTCCAGCCCACTCGGCATCGAATTCCTGCCGCCGGAAGAAGCCGCCCCGCTCCTCGACGCCTTCCACGACGAAGCGCTCGCCCTGCCCGCCCCGTTCGGGGCCTGGGCCTCCCCGTGCCTGTCCGTCCCCGTCCCCGACCCCGCGCCCGTCGTACGCCTGCTGCGCCGCGGCTGCGCCGGCCTCCAGCTCCCCGCCACGGCCTTGGCGGACGCCGCCGGATGGGAGCGCTGCGGGCCGCTCCTCGACGGCGTGGCCCGCCTCGGCCGGCCCCTGTTCGTCCACCCCGGAACCGCGCCACCGGTCCCGACCGGCAGCCCGCCGTGGTGGCCCGCCCTCGTCCCCTACCTCCAGCAGCTGCACGCCGCCTGGTTCGCCTTCCGCGCCTTCGGCCGCCCCCGCCACCCGCACCTGCGCGTCTGCTTCACCGCCCTCGCGGGCCTCGCCCCGCTGCACGGCGAGCGGCTGGCGGCACGCGGCGGCCGGGACCGCGGACGCGTCGACCCCGGCGTCTTCTACGAGACCTCCTCCTACGGCACGCGTGCCGTGGACACGGTCGTCCGTGCCGTCGGCATCGACGCCGTGGTCTTCGGCAGCGACCGCCCGTACGCCGTGCCGGACGTGCCCGGCCTCGGCGCCGCCGCCGTGCACGCCCTTTGCACCGCCAACCCGGCCCGCCTCCTCGGCCCGGCGAAAGGAGCCCGCCCGTAATGCCCGAATCCCGTACGCACCACCGCCCGGCCACGCCCGCCGCCCCGCCCCGCACCCCCGGCCTCTTCGCCGCCCTCCCCGCCCGCAACCTCACCAGGCGCGAACTGCGCTCCCTCGTCGAGCGGCTGGCCGACGCCCCGGACCTGTGGCGCGGCGACGTCGCCTTCTCCGACACCGAGCGGCACTACGCCTCCCTCCACCGCGACACCTACGTCGACGTCTGGCTGCTGTGCTGGACCCGGCGCAGCGACACCGGCTGGCACGACCACGACCTCTCGTCCGGCGCGGTGCGCGTGGTGCAGGGCGTGCTCACCGAGTCCAACCCGCGTATCGGCGGCGCCCATCTGGCCACCGCCGTCGCCTCCGGCGCCTCCATCTGCTTCGGCCCGGACCACATCCACCGCCTCACCGGCGCCACCGACGACACGGTCTCGCTGCACGCCTACTCGCCGCCGCTGTGGCGGCTCGGCCAGTACGCCATCACCGAGGACGGCCTGATGCGCCGCCTCTCCGTCTCGTACGCGGAGGAACTCCGGCCCCTGGAGCCCGGCGGCCACCCGGAGCCCGGCGGCCCCCGCGCCACCTTTTCCGGTCCGGGGTATTGATTTCTCCATTCAACCGCGCCGATCCTGCATCAACTCATACAGCCGGACGAGGAGGCGGCCGATGGCGGCAGTGGTGGAACGGCACTCGATCGACGTCGTACCGGACGCCGAACGCCACGGCACGCCGGTCAGCCAGTTCACCCTGTGGCTCGGCGCCAACCTCCAGATCACCGCCGTGGTCACCGGCGCGCTGGCCGTCGTCCTCGGCGCACGGGCGTTCTGGGCGGTGCTCGGGCTGCTGCTCGGCAACGTCCTCGGCGGCGCGGTCATGGCCCTGCACTCCGCGCAGGGGCCGCGGCTGGGCCTGCCGCAGATGATCTCCTCGCGGGCCCAGTTCGGGGTACGCGGCGCGGTGGTGCCGCTGGCGCTGGTGATCGTCATGTACATCGGCTTCTTCGCCAGTGGCACGGTGCTGGCCGGGCAGGCGGTCGGCGAGCTGACGCACCTGGGCGGCACCTTCGGCATCCTCGTCTTCGCCGCGGTCACCGCCGTCGCCGCGGCGGTCGGCTACCGGCTCATCCACGTGCTGGGCCGGGTCGCGAGCATCGTGTGCGCGCTGGCCTTCCTCTACCTCGGCGCGCGCCTGCTGGAGCGCGCCGACCTGGCCGCGCTGCTGCACGACCGGTCCTTCTCCTTCCCGCTGTTCCTGCTCGCCGTCTCGCTGTCCGCCTCCTGGCAGCTGGCCTTCGGCCCGTACGTCGCCGACTACTCCCGCTACCTGCCCCGCCACACCTCCACCCGCGCCACCTTCTGGTGGACGCTGTCCGGTTCGGTTCTCGGGTCGCAGTGGTCGATGACCTTCGGCGCGCTGGCCGCCGCCGCGGCGCCCACCGCCTTCACCGGCCACGAGGTCTCCTACGTCGTCTCCCTCGGCGGCGCCGGCCTGACGGCCTCCGCGCTGTACTTCGTCATCGCCCTCGGCAAGCTGACCATCAACGTCCTGAACACCTACGGCGGCTTCATGTCGCTGGTCACCGGCGTCAGCGGCTTCCGGGGCCGCGCCACCCTGTCGCCGCGCGGCCGCACCGCGTACGTCACCGGCATCATGCTCGCGGGCACCGCCGTCGCCCTCCTCGGCAAGGACTCCTTCCTCGCCTCGTTCAAGGACTTCCTGCTGTTCCTGCTGACCTTCTTCACGCCCTGGTCGGCGATCAACCTCGTCGACTACTACCTGATCTCCAAGGAGCGCTACGACATCCCGGCGCTCAGCGACCCGGCCGGCCGCTACGGCGCCTGGAACGGCGGGGCGCTGGCGGTGTACGGCGCCGGCGTGCTGGCCCAGCTCCCGTTCCTCGCCACGCACTTCTACACCGGCCCGCTGGTGGCCCCGCTCGGCGGCGCCGATGTCTCCTGGCTCGTCGGGCTGGCCGTACCCGCCGTCCTGTACTGGGCGGTCGCCCGCCGCGACACCGGCCGGGTGCCGCCCGCCGCGGTGGCGGGTGCGGAGTCCACCCCCGCGAATACGGGGGACAGCCCTACCGCGCGGCCCGCTCCCCGCCCGTAATCTCGCAGCATGGCTACCCATGACCCCGAGCTGAGGAAAGAACTCGACGCGACCCTGCAGACACGCAAGGAGCTGGGGCCGGAGTACGAGTCCGAGCTGGTCGAGTCCTTCCTGGAGAAGCTCGACACGACGGTCGACCAGCGGGTGCGCCGGCAGTTCGCCGAGCAGCAGATGCAGGTCGCGCGCGGTGCGCAGCCGCCCAGGCCGCGCGCGGCGCCCGGCGGTGGCAGCGGCTATGCGGAGCGCTTCGGCTTCGCGACGGTCTCGCTGGTCCTCGCGGTCCCGCTGTCCGCGATAGGCGCTGTGAACGCGGGCCTGACCGGGCTGATGGTCAGCTGGGCCGGCATCGTCGGTGTCAACGCGGTGCACGCGTCCGGCTTCTTCAAGCGCTCCCGCCAGGACGGCAAACAGGACGGGGACGGCTGGGAGTAGGCGGGAAGCCGGTCCTCGTACGGGCGCGGTGGTGGCGCGGGGACCGCCGCACCCCGGCCGGTGGCCGAGGGCGGGACGACGGCGGTCCCCGCGGGGACGCGGGCCGGGTCAGGGCCGGCCGTGCGCGTCCGGGCGATCTTCGGAAGGTCCGGGAGCCGCTCCGGAAGTCCGTATCGCCACCGTCACCAATGTGCCCGGTCAGTGTTAAGCCCGTGCTGCGGGCACGTGACGCATACGTACACCTTGCGGCGGCCGAACGTTTCCTGACGGTCGCTTGACGCCGGCTGTCCTCGGCGCGGAGCGACCCCGCGGACGGGCCCCGCCGCGTACGGGGCCTAGCCCTGCTTCGCCTCCCGCGCCAGGAACGCCAGCAGGTCCTGCCGGCTGACCACGCCCTTCGGCTTGCCCTCGACGAGCACGATCGCCGCGTCCGCCTTCCCCAGGACCGCCATCAGGTCACCGACCGGCTCGCCCGAGCCGACCTGCGGCAGCGGCGGGCACATGTGCTTCTCCAGCGGGTCGGCGAGCGACGCGCGCTGCGCGAACAGCGCGTCCAGCAGTTCCCGCTCCACGACCGAGCCGACGACCTCCGCGGCCATCACGTCCGGGTGCCCGGCGCCCGGCTTGACGATCGGCATCTGCGAGACGCCGTACTCCCGCAGCACGTCGATGGCCTCACCGACGGTCTCCTCCGGGTGCATGTGGACCAGCGACGGCAGCGCGCCCTCCTTGTACCGCAGTACGTCGCCGACCCGGGCCGCGGGACCCGCGTCCTCCAGGAAGCCGTAGTCCGCCATCCACTCGTCGTTGAAGATCTTGCTGAGGTAGCCGCGGCCGCTGTCCGGCAGCAGGACGACGACCACGTCGTCCGGGCCGAGCTTCTCGGCGACCTCCAGGCCCGCCACGACCGCCATGCCGCAGGAGCCGCCGACCAGCAGGCCCTCCTCCTTGGCCAGCCGCCGGGTCATCTGGAAGGCGTCCTTGTCGGAGACCGCCACGATCTCGTCCGCGACCGTACGGTCGTAGGCGCTCGGCCAGAAGTCCTCACCGACGCCCTCGATCAGGTACGGGCGGCCCGAGCCGCCGCTGTAGACCGAGCCCTCCGGGTCGGCGCCGACGACCTTGACCCGGCCTTCGCTGGCCTCCTTCAGGTACCGGCCGGTGCCGCTGATGGTGCCGCCGGTGCCGACGCCCGCGACGAAGTGAGTGATTTTCCCCTCGGTCTGTTCCCACAGCTCGGGACCGGTCGTCTCGTAGTGCGAACGCGGGTTGTTCGGGTTGCTGTACTGGTCCGGCTTCCAGGCGCCCGGGGTCTCACGGACCAGCCGGTCCGAGACGTTGTAGTAGGAGTCCGGGTGCTCGGGGTCCACGGCGGTCGGGCAGACCACGACCTCGGCGCCGTACGCGCGCAGCACGTTGATCTTGTCGGTGGACACCTTGTCCGGGCAGACGAAGATGCACTTGTAGCCCTTCTGCTGGGCCACGATCGCCAGGCCCACCCCGGTGTTCCCCGAGGTCGGCTCCACAATGGTGCCGCCCGGCTTCAGCTCGCCGGACTGCTCGGCGGCCTCGATCATCCGCACCGCGATCCGGTCCTTCACGGACCCGCCCGGGTTGAAGTACTCCACCTTCACCAGGACGGTCGCCCGGATTCCTCGGGTGACGTTGTTGAGCTTCACCAGCGGGGTGTCGCCGACGAGCTCGATCATGGATTCGTAAAACTGCACGGTGGTCTCCGCTGTCGGGGGCGCGCTGTCCTGCGCCCATCCGACCAGCCTATTGCCCGCTCCCGGGACGGCGCCGTGCGTTGCGCGGGCCGCCCGACGGGGCACCACCTTGTTGTACCGCTTCTTGTTCCGGCCGCTACGAACATCCTGTACGGGCCGCGCGTCCGGCTCCGGGCCGGCTCCACCCATCCACAGTCACCACACGTTCCGAACGCACTGCACGGGGAGGTGCCCGGCCTTATGCCGATGACGATGTCCAGGGCGAGGGTGGCACGGCGGATCGCCGCCGCCGCCGCGGTGGGCGGCGGCGGGATCGGTCTGCTCGGCGTGGCCGGTGTCGGCCTGCTGCTGACCGAGGTCCGCCTCGCCCGCCGTACGGTCGGCGGCTCCAGCGCCGTCCCGCCCAGCGCCGACGGCCGCTACGGATCCGCCTTCGCCCACCGCACCGACCGGCCGCCGCTGCGGCTGGGCTTCCTCGGCGACTCCACGGCAGCGGGCCAGGGCGTGCACCGCCCCCGCCAGACGCCGGGCGCCCTGCTCGCCTCCGGCCTCGCCGCCGTCGCGGAGCTGCCGGTCGACCTGCGCAACGTGGCGCTGCCCGGCGCCCAGTCCGACGACCTCGACCGGCAGGTCACGCTCGTCCTGGAGGGGCCGGAGCCCGCTCCCGACGTCGCCGTCATCATGATCGGCGCCAATGACGTCACCCACCGCATGCCGCCCGCCCGCTCCGTGCGGCTGCTGTCCGACGCGGTGCGGCGGCTGCGCGAGGCCGGCTGCGCCGTGGTCGTCGGCACCTGCCCCGACCTGGGCACCATCGAGCCGGTCTACCAGCCGCTGCGCTGGGTCGCGCGCCGCCTGTCCCGGCAGCTCGCCGCCGCGCAGACCATCGGCGTGGTGGCGCACGGCGCCCGTACGGTCTCCCTCGGCGACCTGCTGGGCCCGGAGTTCGAGGCCCACCCGCGCGAACTGTTCGGCCCCGACAACTACCACCCCTCCGCCGAGGGCTACGCCACCGCCGCGATGGCCGTGCTGCCCACGCTCTGCGCCGCGCTCGGCCTGTGGCCCGAGGAGGAGCGCCCGGAGGCGCACCGCCGCGAGGGCATCCTGCCGGTCGCCGAGGCCGCCGCCCAGGCCGCCGACGAGGGCGGTACGGAAGTCACCCCGACCCGCACGCCGTGGGCCCTGCTCAAGCACCGGCGCCGGCGCCAGATCCCGCCGCCGGAGCCCACGGAGGCGGCGGACGCGACGGGCCGTGCCCGGCAGGGCGACTGATCCTGGCCGCCGGAGCGCGGGCCCCCATCCCGATAAGCACCCGCTTAGAAAAGAGTCCCGTTTCACAGCGCCGACTGCGTGACCTCCGCCTTACGGACGGGTAACTTCCCCCACAGTCCTGCCCGTCCGCCCGTCTTCCCCAGGAGCCGTCATGCCCGAAGCCGTGATCGTGTCCGCCGCCCGTTCCCCGATCGGCCGCGCCTTCAAGGGCTCTCTGAAGGACGTGCGCCCGGACGACCTGACCGCCGGGATCATCAAGGCGGCGCTCGCCAAGGTCCCCGAGCTGGACCCGAAGGACATCGACGACCTGATGCTCGGCTGCGGTCTGCCGGGCGGCGAGCAGGGCCACAACCTGGGCCGCATCGTCGCCGTGCAGATGGGCATGGACCACCTGCCCGGCTGCACGGTCACCCGCTACTGCTCCTCCTCCCTCCAGACGACCCGGATGGCGCTGCACGCCATCAAGGCCGGCGAGGGCGATGTGTTCATCTCGGCCGGTGTCGAGACCGTCTCGCGCTCCGTGAAGGGCACCTCGGACGGGCTGCCCGAGACCCACAACCCGCTGTTCGCCGACGCGGAGGCGCGCACCGCCGCCCGCGCCGAGCAGGAGGGCGCCGGCTGGCACGACCCGCGCGAGGACGGCCTGCTGCCCGACCCGTACATCGCGATGGGGCAGACCGCCGAGAACCTGGCCCGCGCCAAGGGCATCACCCGCCAGGACATGGACGAGTTCGGCGTACGGTCCCAGAACCTCGCCGAGCAGGCGATCAAGGACGGCTTCTGGGAGCGCGAGATCACACCGGTGACCACCCCGGACGGCACGGTGGTCAGCAAGGACGACGGCCCGCGCGCGGGCGTCACCCTCGAAGGCGTCCAGGGCCTCAAGCCGGTCTTCCGCCCCGACGGCCTGGTGACGGCCGGCAACTGCTGCCCGCTCAACGACGGCGCCGCCGCCCTCGTCATCATGTCCGACACCAAGGCCCGCGAGCTGGGCCTGACCCCGCTCGCCCGGATCGTCTCCACCGGCGTCAGCGGCCTGTCGCCGGAGATCATGGGGCTCGGCCCGGTCGAGGCGTCCAAGCAGGCCCTCGAGCGCGCGGGCCTGGGCATCTCCGACATCGACCTGGTGGAGATCAACGAGGCGTTCGCCGCCCAGGTGATCCCCTCGTACCGGGACCTCGGCATCGACCTGGACCGGCTGAACGTCAACGGCGGCGCGATCGCCGTCGGCCACCCCTTCGGCATGACCGGCGCCCGCATCACCACCACGCTGATCAACTCCCTCCGGTGGCACGACAAGCAGTTCGGCCTGGAGACGATGTGCGTGGGCGGCGGCCAGGGCATGGCGATGGTCATCGAGCGCCTGAGCTGACCCCGCGAGACCGTCGGCGTACGGGGCGGATGCCCGTACGCCGACGGGCGCCGGCCCCGGTGCGCGGCGCCCGTCCCGCCCCGTACGCCGCACCCGCCACCCGGACACGCCTCCCCCGCACCCTGCGTCCCAACTGACGCACGCAGAGCGACCGTCGGTGACCTGGCTCACCAGGTGACGAGATCGCGATCAAATCTCCCCATGGATTGTGACCAAACCCCCCAAGGCGCGGTGTCCCCGCAGGTCAGCGCGGTGTCACTCGAACGCACCAGGTCCAAATCCCCGTTCTGCTCAGGCCCTCCGCCACTGGGACCGGTCGCCGACGACCGGCAGCCTGATGTAGGAAGTCGGGGGACATTCTGCTAATGGGAGTACGTCAGTGAGCGCCATCACTCTTGCCCTGCTGCTGGCCGCGGCCGTCGCCGTGGCCCTGGGAGCGGCTGCCCTGCACACCGCCCACGCGCTGCGCCGCCAGGTCGCCGGGCTGCGCGCCGAACTGCTCGCCGCGCACGCCGAGACCCGTGCCGAGGCCCGGGCGCAGGCCGCCGCCGCGAGCATCCCCGCCGCCCGCCCCGCCCCGGCCGCCGAGCACGCGCTTGCCGACATACGGGCCGCCGTCGCCGACGCGCTCGCCGAGGAGCGGGAGCGCGAACTGGCCGAGGCCCGCGCCTTCTGGGCCGCCCAGGAGGCCCGGGACGCCGCCGACGCCCCGTCCCTGCTGGGCCCGCTGGACGGCGGCACCGACCACCTCGACCCGCACGAGCGGCTGGACGACCCGTTCTTCCTGCCCCGGCAGGCGGACCTGGCCGGTCTGGAGCCGCTGCTCGGCCCCGACGCGCTGCACGCCGCGGACGTCCCGGGCGCCCTGGAACCGGTGGACGCGCTGGAGAGCGAGACGGTCGAGGAGGCCGAGTCCGCCGAGCTGGCCGCCGCGCGCCGGCGCCACCCCTCGCACCCGGACTTCACCCCGTCCCCCGCCATCGGCGACCACGAGCGCACCGTCAACCGCCTGGAGGAGCTGGCCCGCGACCGCACCCCGCTCGCGGACGTCCGCCCCGGCCCGCTGGGCACCCTCGACGTGTACGTCTTCGCCGACGGCACCACGATCTGCATGACGCCCGGCCACCGGGAGACCGCCGAGCGCGTCGCCACGGCCCTGAGCGAGGGCAGCGTCCCGGTCCTGCTGGGCGGCTCCGGTGTCTCCGGCGCCTTCGCCCTGACCTTCTCCTGGGGCCCCGCCACCACCGACAGCGTCTACATCCTCGCGGACCGCGTCATCGCGTCCCTCTGAGAGCCGTCACGCGCCCGCGGGGCCCTCGCGTCCCGACGGGAATCCTTCGTGTCCCGCCGGATATCCGGCCGGAAGCGGCCGTTCCCCGGGCGCCTCAGCAGCGCACCGCGGCCTCCCGCACCAGTTCCACCGCCGACGTGAGCGCCCGCTCGTCGCCCGCGGCGCGCACCGCCTCCACCAAGTCGTGTCCGGCCACCGCCACTTGGTCGCCGACCGCGAACATGCCCGCGTCCGGGAGCTCGTACGGTTCCCGCCGGGGGCTTTCCAGGCGCTGCGCCCGGTTCGCCAACTCGCGGGCGAGGGCCAGCGCTTCGGCCGCCGCACCGCGCGCCAGAGTGCTCTGCGGCAGCGCCCGCAGGCGGTCGGCGAGGGCGTCCACAGCGGTCTGCAAAGGCGTCACGTCAAGCACAGCCCGAGCTTATGCGCCACTCCCGGGTGGTTGCCAACACCCGAACGGTCAGGCACGGTGGGCTGAAGGACCAGCATCGAACGCGTCCGGAGGCGCCGATGTCTCAACTCTTCTCCGAAGAGACCCACCGGAACCTGCTCTCCCGTATCCCCCACTGCACCGGTCGCGAAGTCTCCGACTGGCTTCGCACGGTAGACGAAGGCCCCGCTCTCTTCCGCTTCGAGGAGAAGGTCAGCTGGCTCCGGGGCGAGCACAACCTCGCCTACGGGCACGCCAAGGCGATCGTCCACGAATACGACCTCAGGCGCGCAGCGCGCAAGCTGTAGCCGTGCCCGCCCGGAACGCCGAAGGGCCCGCGGGGAGTTCCCCGCGGGCCCTTCGTCAGGTCCGTGCGCCGGCCGCCGGGCACGGAAGCCCGGCGGCGCCGCGTCAGTCCCGCAGGATCGAGATCAGCCGCAGCAGCTCGGTGTAGATCCACACCAGGGTCACCGTCAGGCCGAACGCGGCCAGCCAGGACTCCTCGCGCGGAGCGCCGTACGCGATGCCGTCCTCGACCTGCTTGAAGTCCAGGGCCAGGCACAGCGCGCCGAGCACCACGCCGACGACGCCGAACAGGATGCCCAGGCCGCCGCTGCGGAAGCCGAGGCCGTCACCGCCGCCGAAGACCATGAACAGCATGTTGACCATCGACAACAGCACGAAGCCGAGCATCGCGATGAGCAGATAGCGCGTGAAGCGCGCGGTGACCCGCACGATGCGGGTCTTGTAGGCGACGAGCATGGCGACGAAGACCGCCATGGTGCCCATCACCGCCTGCATCGGCGCGCCGCTGAGCTTCGGGATGTCGTTGATCGCGCCGCTGAGCGCTCCGAGGAAAATGCCCTCGAAGGCCGCGTACGTCAGGATCAGGGCCGGCGACGGCTTGCGCTTGAAGGACTGGACGAAGCCCAGCACCATCGCGATCAGACCGGCGCCGACGGCGAAGCCGAGGCTCTTGGTCAGGAAGATCCAGCCGACGGCCGCACCCGCGATGACCGTGCCGAGCGTCATGCCGGTGCGCAGCACGACGTCGTCCATGGTCATCCGGCCGGTCTGCGGCGCGTAGGACGGCGCCTGGGTGGCCTGTGCGGCGTCCTGGGCGTAGGGGTTGCCGGGCTGGGCGTACGGGTTCGTTCCGGCGTAGGGGTTCGCTGCGGGGCCCCCGGCCTGCGGCGGCGCGTCGAAGCCGGCGTAGCCGTTGTTGTCGCGGCTGAACCCCCGTCGCGAGAAGACCGGGTTGCTGCTCCTCATCTCACTCCTCCATGGCCGCCGTGCGCGGCCTTCCCACAAGGGTAATGGCTTGGCAAAAGCGCGTTCTAGTTCTTCAGCAGGATCTTCACCCCTACCGCCGGTGGTCAATCCTGCCCGGGAACGATGCGCGCCGGTGGATCTTTCGCCTGTAGGACGTACGGGAGGCCGGGAAGGTGCCCGGACGCCGTCGAGGGACCGTACGCGGGCGGCGTGCGGTCCCTCAACGGATTTCGGCGGCCGGGTGGCCGGCCGCCGGTGACGGTCACTCGTTGTTGGTGCCGTTCTGGGAGAGCAGCGGCAGCTTGTCGATGAGGTGCGACAGGTGCTGGTCCTGCTGGCTCTCGGTCGAGTTCTCGACACACTGCTGGTTCTGGTCCGAGGACAGGATGTCCTGCACACCGATGTTGATCAGCGCCACGATGTTCTGCACGTTCTGGATCGGGATACCGATGCAGAGCTTGTTCAGCGAGTTGCCGATGAGCGTGGCGCTCGGGCTCATGTCGCCCTCGGTGCGGTTGTTGCCGAACGACTGGGCCGAGTGGTTGCCGTTGGCCGTCCCCGTGTCACGGCCGTCGCCCACCGCCATGGCCTGCGGAGCAGCCGCCGCGGAGATACCGACCAGAGACGCGGCAACCGCCACGCCCGCCATCATCTTGTTCATCTCGAAACCCCTTCAGGAAATGAACTCCCATGACGAAGGGAGCCCTGTAAGCAACAACCCGCCACGGCCGGGAAAGTTGCGCATCATCACCCGAACAGATCGACATTCCAGTTCCCGGGCCGGTGTCCCACTCTTCCGTGTGGCTTTCGGCGGCACCGGGCGGGGACGATTCCCCGGCCCGCCGGACAGCGAAAGGACAAAGATTTCCGTATGGCAGCCCGGAGGGACGCGACACGCGTGCAGAAGGAAATCGTCGACGCGGTGCGCCGCGGCGACGACGCCGGCGTCGACACCCTGCTCGGCCGCTTTGCCCGGGTCGCCGATTTCGAGGCCCTGATGAGTCTGCGCCGTGCGTTGCTGGAGAAGCCGGACGACGAGACCGGCTGATCGCGGTGCGGCCACCGGCGGCGGCACAGGAAAAGGGCCCGCGCTGCCGGCCGGCGGCATTGCGGGCCCTCGCACCGTTCACGCGGCGACGGTGTCCGTCACTCGTTGTTGGTGCCGTTGACGGAGAGGACCGGGAGCTTGTCGATGAGGTGCGACAGCGGACCGTCGCCCTGGACCTGGGACGAGTTCTCGACACACGTCTGGGTCTGGTCCGAGGACAGGATGTCCTGTAGACCGATATTGACCAGGGCCACCAGGTTCTGCACGTCCTGGACCGGCAGCGCGATACAGGGCTTGTTGAACGAACCCTGGATGAGCGCGAACTGCGGGCTCATGTTCCCCATCGTGGACATGTTGCCGTACACCTGGGCCGCACCGTTGCCGTTATAGGTGCCGATTTTGCGGGCGTCGCCGACCGCCGATGCCTCTGGGGCGGCGGCGGCCGCGATACCTACGACAGAAGCAGCCGTGGCTACTGTTGCCAGCGCCTTCTTGATCATGTGTGATCCTTCGCGTTTCGGGATGCTCTTTACCCGGGGCAGTGTGAACAACTCGGTGCGCCGAGCTTGGTTTTGCTCCATCACTCAAATGATGTGGTGCACAACTGAGGGGAACAGCTGTGCCGCCGACCGGCACAGCGGCCGTCTTTTACGGACCGTGACGCCCCGGGAATTCGGCCGCGACCGGCAGCAGATCGAGGGACGGGCTACCGCCCGGACGCCTTGGCCACCTCGACGCCCTTGAGCCCCGGCGTCTTCTGGGCGACATCCCCGACGGCGCGCACCAGCTTCCGCGTGGCGGGGGAATCCTGGAGGTCGCTGGAAGTCTCCTCGACCGTCCTGACCACCGGGTCGAGCTGCCGGCCGTCGAGCTGCTTGTTCTTCAGAGCTTCCGCAATCCCACCGTTGATGCTGAAACTCGGCCCCTTGGGCGGGGTCCCGGCGAAAACAGGGGACGCCGCTCCCAGGGCCATGGCGGAACCGGCCAAAAACGCGGCAGTCTTCGCGTACTTCACTTTCCGCTGTCCTTTCCTGAGCGGTGCTTTCGGCGATCGCAGCCCAATGTGCCGCGCGACCTTTCCGGCATTGCCCGGACCACCGCCCTTCTGGTTTTCAACGATTTCGGCCCGAAAGAGAAACCCAACCGTTTCGCCGCTTCCCGGCCCCCTCGAACGCGACCGGCCCCGGCACGCTTGGCTGGCGCGCCGGGGCCTTTCGCTCCATCCTCTGCTACCCGTCCGACGCGATACGTCAGTCGTTGACGCAGGTGTTGCCGAACGCCGGGTTCAGCAGCCCGATGATGTCGATCGAGTTCCCGCAGAGGTTGATCGGGATGTGGATCGGAACCTGCAGGACGTTGCCGGAGAGAACGCCGGGGGAGTTCTGCGCGGCGCCCGAGGTACCCGCGTCGGCGAACGCCGGGGTGGCGGCCCCGACCGCCATGAGCGTTCCAGCAGCGACTGCGGCAACCTTCGCGTACTTCACTTTCAGCCCTTTCCGCAGCGGAGTCTGAAACGGTCACGTCCTTCGTGCCGCACGGGCGTCCTCAGGATTGCCCGTAACACCGCCACCAATATTCGTAACGATTCGTCCGCGCTGACGAAACTCCCGAGAAGTCGATTTTCACGAGGAATCGCCCAGATGGTTCAGCGCGGGCCAGGATAGAAGACCAGAGATCGGAACTGCGCGCTTTTCGTCAAGCGCAAAGGCCCGAGTCGATCAGGAGGAGAGAACCGACGTCCCGGGCCTTTTACGACAGTCCGGCTCAGCTGTTGTTGACGCCGTTCTCGGACAGCAGCGGAAGCTTGTCGATGATGTGCGACAGCGCCTGGTCGCCCTGCGACTCGGTCGAGTTCTCGACACACTGCTGGTTCTGGTCGGAGGACAGGATGTCCTGGATGCCGATGTTGATCAGGGCCACGATGTTCTGCACGTTCTGGATCGGGATGCCGAGGCAGGGCTTGTTGAGCGTGCCCTGGATCAGGCTCAGCTGCGGGGACATGTCGCCCTCGGTTTCGGAGTTGCCAAACGCCTGCCCCGCGCCGTTGCCGTTGGCGGTCGATGTGCCGCGTCCGTCGCCGACCGCCATGGCCTGCGGAGCCGCCATGGCCGAGACACCGACGATGGACGCAGCTACGGCCGTGGTGGCCAGGAACTTCTTGATCACGATTCACCCTTCTCGAAGCGGAGTGTCCGTTTCCGGAGCGTCCTGGACAACTCGCGTCCGCAAGTTCAGTTTCGCCGGTTCACCCGAATGCCACGAAACCGTAGACACATATCACCGCACTGCCGCGCGACCGGCCGGAGCGCCGGGCATGCGAAAGTCCGGGCACCGGTCGCGGGTGCCCGTCCTCGTGTAAATGAACGAAACCGCCACCGCGGCACCCGCCGCGCCATTTCCCGGACCGGCTGTCATAATTCGGCCGCACACAGAGCACCGCACAGAGAAAGGCCCCGCGCGCCGCGGGGCCTTTCGAGGTCTCAGCGGACCGGCGGCACGCGGTGCCGCCCGTCCCGCCGGGGCCGGTTCACTGCTCGACGTTGCCGATCGCCAGGCCGACCTTGGTGACGTTCTTCTTGTACTTGAACTTGTACGTGTCGTTGTCGTTGTACGTGTACGCCTTGTTGTCGTTGTACTCGTTGTGCTCCTTGTGCACGCGGTCACAGTGGAACTTGCCGTACTTGGCAGCGCAGTTGCTGCCCGAGGTGTGGCGCGGCGCGTCGTCCCAGGACGCTGCGGAGGCCATGCCCGAGAGCGGAACGATGGCAAGGGCTGCGATGGCGACCGAGCCGGCGGTACGACCGATGAACTTGCGCATGCTTTCTCTCCTCGTGCGCAGAAATGTGACACGGGATGTCTACCGCGGCCGCATCCGATCGAACACGCACTGCCATGTGATATATCTGTTCGGGTCCGAAGTGCGACCATTTGCAGCACCAGCGTTTCCCCCGTGGAAATGCTTGCGCTATCCAGGGCCGCGCGCATTCTCGGGGTGCGCCGAATGCGGCCCCGCCCGGCGCCCGGACCGGCGCCGACGGCGGCCGGGCGGCACGCGCGCCGTACCGGGGACCCGGCGCCGCGGGCCGGGACGGCCCGCCCGGCACACTGGGCGGTAGCGGGGATGCGCCCCGGGAGTCCGGCCCGTCCGGGCGCACACGTGGAGGAGCGATGTCCCAAGGCAAGCGGCGCTTGACGATCACCACGGTCGTCGACGCCCAGGAGTGCGCGGTGCTCCGGGTGGCCGGGGAACTGGACGTGCACGCCGAGCGGCAGTTCCTGGACGAGTCCGGGGCGGTGATCGCGGCCGGGCACCGGTTCCTGGTGCTGGACCTGACCGCGCTGCGGTTCTGCGACTCCCGCGGCCTGAACTGCCTGCTCGCCCTGGAGTGGCTGTGCCGGCGGATGAACGGGCGGCTGCTGCTCGCCTCCCTGGGCGTCCGCGTCCTGCACGTCCTCCTGGTCACCCGGGCCGTGGAGGCGTTGGCCTGCTTCCCCACCGTCGGCCACGCGCTGGCCGCCGTACCGGCCGAGGTCCGCCCGGCCTGGCCGCCCGGCGGCGGGCCCGCGGACGGGGACGGCCGGGACACCGGTGACGACGATGACGTCAAGGCCGGTGACGGGGACGCGCACCGGTCGTACGATCGGGAGCAGCCGTAGCGCGACGGCCGGGGCGGGAGCCGGCCGGGACCGCGCGCCGGGCGGGCCGGTCCGCGGCACCGGCGGCCATGTGCTGTGCCCGGAGCCGGACTTGAACCGGCACGGCCCGAAGGCCAGCGAGGTTTAAGCTCGCCGTGTCTGCATTCCACCATCCGGGCCTGGGATCCCCCATGCCACCTCAAAGGGGGCAGCACGAGCCTAGCCCGCAGTACCGTCTGAACAGGGGGCCGTCTTCCCGAGGTTGTCTTATTTTATTGGCAACTGAGGGGTCATCAGCGGTTGGTACGGGCCTTCGGCACATGCCTGCGGCCCACCCTCGCCGTTCCGGCGCCTGTTCCCGGCCGGGTCCGGATTGACGGAAACTCGATGCCGTGCGCGCGCCCCCGCGAGCGCCCTCCCCGCGCCCTTCGCCTCAGGGTCGCCGTCATACCCAGGGATGACCGAAGGGCCGTTCGGATACCCCGCAGGGCTCCCCCAGGACCGGCTCACGGGCTGACGTTGCCGTACCGGGGCCTCCCCCACGATGGAAAGGGCCGCGTTCCACCGGCCCCGACGGCCCCGACGTTCGACAGGAGTCCCCTCCCGTGACCAGCCCCCGCACCGGCGTTCCCACCGCCACCCGCACCACGGTGGCCGCACGCGCCACGGATCTCACCAAGGTCTACGGACAGGGCGAGACCCAGGTGGTCGCGCTGGACCAGGTGTCGGTCGAGTTCCGCCAGGCGGAGTTCACCGCGATCATGGGCCCGTCCGG